>NZ_APIO01000111.1:0-63724 GCF_000408945.1 Pseudomonas sp. G5(2012) | reverse complement strand
GGGTCGTGGGCGCTGGTCTGGTCGGTGACCATGTCCGGGCGCACGCCGCGACGGACCAGTTCCGGGAGGATTTCAGCCGCGTTACCCAGCAGGGCGATGGAGATCGCCTTGCCTTCCTTGGTGTATTTGGCGATGCGCGCCAGAGCGTCGTCGAGGTCTTTGGCTTGCTCGTCGACATAACGGCTGGTCAGACGGAAGTCGATACGGCTTTGCTGGCATTCGATGTTCAGCGAGCAAGCGCCGGCCAGGGTGGCAGCCAGAGGCTGAGCGCCACCCATGCCACCGAGGCCGGCGGTCAGGACCCAACGACCTTTCAGGTCATCGTTGTAGTGCTGGCGACCGGCTTCGACGAAGGTTTCGTAGGTGCCCTGGACGATGCCCTGGCTGCCGATGTAGATCCAGCTGCCGGCGGTCATCTGGCCGTACATGGCCAGGCCTTTGGCGTCGAGCTCGTTGAAGTGCTCCCAGCTCGCCCAGTGCGGTACCAGGTTGGAGTTGGCGATCAGGACGCGCGGGGCGTTGGCGTGGGTCTTGAACACACCGACCGGCTTGCCGGATTGCACCAGCAGGGTCTCGTCGTCGTTCAGGTGGGTCAGGCTCTCGACGATCTTGTCGTAGCACTCCCAGTTACGCGCCGCACGACCGATACCACCGTACACCACCAGTTCCTTGGGGTTCTCGGCGACTTCCGGGTCGAGGTTGTTCATCAGCATGCGCAGCGGAGCTTCGGTCAGCCAGCTCTTGGCGGTCAGCTTGTTACCGCGGGCAGCGCGGATTTCGACGTCACGCAGGCGGGTGGTCTTGGCGGTCATGGTCATCTCCTCTCATTCACTGGTTAGCGGGTTGGCGGCGCGGTTTAGCTTATCTATCTGCGCTTATATCAACCTGTATGTACAAGTGAATGCAAGTGAGAGGCCAAAATCTGAATTTACGACCTGAAGAAAAACTTAAAAGTCAAATAATATGAATTAATTCAATGACTAATAGATCAAAGAAAAAATGGCTCATGCGAGGTGGAAAGAAAATTCTGTTGCAACTTTGCGATAAGCTGATGCGAAGACGAGCAATCCGTAACACTTTTGTGCGGCGGGGAACGACGAAATGTCACCTTTTTGCCACTCCGGGCGGTGGCGGTAACAATGTCGGCAGGGTATCTGCAACAACAGGCAGGTCGAGCGGCAAGCGGGGGCCGCTCGACCCGTGGGATCAATTACCGAACTTGCCTTCCAGTCGATAACGCGACCCCGGATAGACCAGTCGCGCACAGCCGACCTGGCCTTTGGCTGCCCAGGTACGGCGGCGAATCAACAGGCACGGCTCATAGCGTTTTATCTGCAACAGCTTGCACTCGGCGGATTTGGCATGGATCGACTCGACCACATGTTCGCCCTCGGTCAACGGCGCCAACTGGATCAGGTAGGCATAAGGCGTGATCTTGGTGAAGTCCTGCTGCAGGTAAGCGGGTGCTACCTCGGCGTTGACGAAGCGTTCTTCGATCTGCACCGGCACGCCATTCTCGTGATGCACCACCACCGAATGGAACAGGCGCTTGACCCCTTCGAGGGGGAAGGGCATCGAAGCACGAGCCCGTTCAGGCATCTCTTCGAGCACGATCACTTCGCAGCGATGTTCATGACCCCGGGCCTCGATTTCTTCGGCGATGTTGTGGATCTCGAACAATGCGGCATGCCCCTTGGGCTCCGCAACGAAGGTGCCAACCCCTTGCATCCGCACCAGCGAGCCTTCAATGGTCAGCTCGCGCAAGGCGCGGTTGATGGTCATGCGACTGACCCCCAACAAATTCAGCAATTCGCTTTCCGACGGCACCTTGGAATTGGGCAACCAGGCACCGGAGCGAATCTTCTGCATGATGATTTGCTTGACCCTCGCATACAGCGGGGAGGGACTCTCGAGCGAAAAAGACTCGAGAGACGCATTGTCCTCAATAGATTTGGCCACGTTGATTCCTGAATTGAAAAAATGCCCCGACTAGCTTGCTCGCTAGTTTACCGAGCTACGGCAGATACGCCTATGCGTAGTCGAGGCCCCAGGCGATTGATGCGACATCACCCAGGCATGCGTCGAGTCACGTCGAACGCTTTTCAATCCAGCGGCGATATTGGCGAGTGCGACAGGCATTGGCGAGCTGTTGCAGGATCAGCGCGCGCAACGGTGACACCCACTCCGTGTCCGGTGCATAGTCGCGATACCCATTGGCTTTGCGCGCGACAGACTTGATCAGGCCGCTCGCTTCGTAGAAGCGGATGCGTGAAGGCGCCAATCCGCTGATTTTCGCCAGTTCGCCTATTCTCATAGTCCACCCAAAAAACCATTGACCTTAAAGTTGACTTTAAACCTAAAGTCATTGGGCAGCCAAGCGGCCCAGGTTTAATGCTTTTGGTCATGGCCTCCCTACCACACAGGAGATGCGAGCATGAGTTATGTCACTACGCAGGACGGTGTCGAGATCTTTTACAAAGACTGGGGTCCACAAGACGCCCAAGTGATTTTCTTTCATCACGGATGGCCACTCAGCGCAGACGACTGGGATGCGCAGATGCTGTTTTTCCTGGCCAACGGCTATCGGGTCATAGCACACGATCGGCGCGGCCACGGGCGATCCAGCCAGGTCTGGGACGGACACGACATGGATCACTATGCCGATGACGTCGCAGCCGTAGTCAACCATCTTGGCGTGCAGGGGGCCGTCCATGTGGGGCACTCCACCGGCGGCGGTGAAGTCATCCACTACATTGCTCGGCACGGCGAGGACCGCGTGTCGAAGGCCGCCATCATCAGCGCCGTACCGCCGCTGATGGTCAAGACTGAAAGCAATCCGGGCGGGCTGCCGAAATCGGTTTTCGATGACTTGCAGGCACAACTCAAAGCCAACCGCGCCCAGTTCTATCGCGACGTCCCGGCCGGGCCTTTCTACGGTTATAACCGCCCGGGTGCGAAACCGTCCGAAGGCACCATCGCCAACTGGTGGCGGCAAGGCATGATGGGTTGTGCAAAGGCGCACTATGACGGGATCGTGGCCTTTTCCCAGACCGACTTCACCGAAGACCTGAAAAGCATCACGATCCCGGTGCTGGTGATGCATGGTGATGATGACCAGATCGTGCCTTATGAAAACTCCGGGCTCCTGTCAGCCAAGCTGTTGCAAAACAGCACGCTGAAAACCTATTCGGGCTTCCCGCATGGCATGCCCACGACGAACGCCGAAACCATCAACGCCGATTTGCTTGCTTTCGTGCGGGGTTAGGCAACCGGGGAGGGGCGGGTAAAACATCCTGCCCCTCTGCATTTTACCGGCCTCACTCCCTGCTCAGGTTACTGCGGTCTCCATATCAGGACTTAACGTTCCCAACCAGGCCACCAACCCCACAATCAACACCGCTGCCGATAACTCGACCAACACGCTGCGCCTTAACGCATTAGCCGCCACTCGATACTCCCCCTCCCGCAACGACCGTTGCAAAAGCGGGCCAAGGTGAAATCGGTTCAACGCGGCCAGCACCAACATCCCGGCAAACAACACCACTTTGATGAGCAGCAAAGTCCCGTAGGTGCTTAGCAGCACGGCATCGAGTTCTGGACCCACGATGAACAGGTAGTTCACGACGCCTGTGACCGTGATCACGACTACGATCAAAGCGCCCACCGATTCGAATCGGTTGACGACCCGGGCCAGCAACTTGATGCTTTCTGCTGTTTGCAGCGTGTCGAGCATTGCCATCCTGGCAAAGGCGACCAATGCACCCAGCCAGGCGCCTGCCGCCAGCAGGTGCAGTATGTCCATCGCAAAATGCCAATAACGACGACTGCCCTCATCCATCGCCCCATGACCGCTCCAGGCGAGACTGGCCAGGGCTATACCACCGGCAATAGTTGCGACTGACAAGCTAACGACAGGTGCACGTTGGTGGAGCAGCACCACTGAACCGCCAACAACCAACGCGATGATGCGCACGACCCAGGCAAAGCCTACGTCCGTCTCCAATACCATCATTTCAATATGCGGGTGCAGCTCGGCGAAGTCCGACTCCCCACTCATGGCGCTCGCCATTAGTACCATGCTGGCGACAGACATGAGTACACCCAGCACCGTCGTCCCCGCCAGCATGGACCGAAACGGCAACACGGCCCCCGACACTCGCTTTCGTCCTTCAAGGCTGTACAACCCGAAAAGTGCCATGCCAAAGAGCAGCATGAAATCCATGTACAAGCCGAAGCGCAGGGCAATGCTGGCCCAGTCGCTCATCAGTTATTTCACTTTGAACGAAACGTTGCCTGTGATCGGATGAGTGTCCGACGACACCGCGCGCCAATCGACTTGGTAGCTACCAGCGGGCAATGGAGAGAGCGGCGTGATAACCATGGTTTTCGGGTCGCTGCCGCCAGAGACTTTGGCCTTCATGGGCATCGGGGCATGGGCCATGCCCGGCATTTCGGTCATGACCAGTTTCGCGCCAGAGAACTGGGTCATGAGGTTTTCGGAAAAGTGCAGTTCGATCTTGGCGGGGGCCGGGCCGACCGCGCCTTCCTGCGGGGTGGAGGAGAGCAATTTCGGGTGCGCCTGAGCGAATGTGCTCATCAGCAGCGCGCTGGAAAGTGCGATGGCAACAGCGGTGGTTTTGATCAATCGCATACAAGGCCTCTCACCGCTTCAAGCGGTCATTTTTTTGATTGTAGTTAACGTGTACTAGAACCACAGCCGAACACCAAGGACCAGGCGTGCCTCACTGCGATCCTCGCCTTCTTCCCTGGCATAATCGGCTGTCTTGCCGTAGGTGCGGTTCCAGGTCACGCCGATGTAAGGGGCAAGCTCCCGGCGGATTTCATACCGCAGGCGCAGGCCCGCTTCAGTGTTGGACAGGCCGGAACCGATGCCTCGTTGCGGGTCGTTTTTGCCGTAGACATTAAGTTCGGCGGTTGGCTGCAAAATCAGTCGGTTGGTCAGCAGGATGTCGTAGTCGCCTTCCAGGCGCGCGGCGGTTTGGCCACCTTCACCGATGAAGGCCGTGGCTTCGGTCTCGAAGTTGTACAGCGCCATGCCTTGCACGCCGAACGCCGCCCAGGTTTGTGGGTCGCCGGGTTTGAAATCCTGGCGAACGCCGCCCACTACGTCCCACCACGGGGAGATGGCGTGGCCCCACAGTGCCTGGACCTCCGCATCTTCAGTTTTGCCGTTGGTGCGTTCGCCTTCCGAGCGCAGCCACAGGCGGTCGATATCGCCGCCGATCCAACCCGAGATATCCCAGGCCAGGGTGCTGCCATCATCAGCGTCCTGCCATTCGAGCTTGTCGGCAAGCAAGTAATAGTTGAGCGCGGAGTCATGGACGTTATGGCCATGGGGGCTGACGAACACGGCGGCGCGGTCGGCATCGGTCAACGCCGGAATCGGCGTGCGGCTTTCGGCAGGCGCGGCAGGCTGCATCTGGCCGTCGTCCATGCTTTGCATCTGGCTGTGGTCCATGCCCTGCATTTGGCTATGATCCATGCCCTGCATCTGGCTATGATCCATGCCCTGCATATCGTTTGTGGCGGCCATTGCCGATGACAGTGTCAGGCTCGCGGTCACGAGCGCCAGAAAAATCGGAGTAATCCTGATCATGGGTAGCGCCTCATTCTTCCACGCGAACTTCACGGAACATGCCCATTTCCATGTGGTACAGGAGGTGGCAGTGATAGGCCCAGCGGCCGAGCGCGTCGGCAGTCACCCGATAACTGCGCCGTGAGCCTGGCGGCATGTCGATAGTGTGTTTACGCACCATGAACTCGCCGTTCGCGTCTTCAAGGTCGCTCCACATGCCATGCAGGTGAATGGGATGCGTCATCATCGTGTCGTTAACCAATACGATGCGGATTCGCTCGCCGTACTTGAGGCGCAGCGGTTCAGCGTCGGAGAACTTCACGCCGTTGAACGACCAGGCGAACTTTTCCATGTGGCCAGTGAGGTGCAGTTCCACGGTGCGGCCGGGGTCGCGGCCGTCCGGGTCTGCGAAGGTGCTGCGCAAGTCGGAATAGGTCAGGACGCGACGACCATTGTCACGCAGGCCGAGGCCAGGGTCATCGAGTTTGGGTGAAGTGGTCATGGCTTGCATGTCCACCAGCGGATTGTTGTTTTCGGTCGCGGGATGGGACTGCATTTCGCCCATGCCGGTCATGCCGCTGTGATCCATGCCGGCCATGCCTTGCATTGAGCTGTGGTCCATGCCGGTCATCTGACTGTGATCCATGCCCGCCATGTCGCCGCCCATGCTGCCGTGATCCATACCGCCCATGCCCATGTCATCCATGGTCACCAGTGGTCTCGGGTCTAGGGCAGGGATCGGCGCGGACAAACCCACCTTCGCCGCCAGCGTGCCGCGGGCGTAGCCGGTACGATCCATCGACTGGGCAAACAGGGTGTAGGCATCCTGGGTCGGCTCGACGATCACATCGAACGTCTCTGCCACCGCGATGCGAAACTCGTCGACGCTCACCGGTTTGACATGCAGGCCGTCCGCTGCGACCACCGTCATTTTCAGGCCGGGAATGCGTACGTCGAAGTAGGTCATGGCGGAGCCGTTGATAAAGCGCAGGCGCAGTTTCTCTCCGGGACGGAATACACCGGTCCAGTTCATGTCAGGCGCCTGGCCGTTCAACAAATAGGTGTAAGTCGCGCCGCTGACGTCGGCCAGGTCTGTGGGATTCATCTTCATTTCGGCCCACATCTTTCGATCTGCGACGGTGGAGCCCCAGCCTTTCTCGCTGACGTCGTGGATGAAGTCGCCCACGGTGCGCTTGTTGTAGTTGTAGTAATCTGACTGTTTTTTCAACGTCTTCATCAAGCCGACCGCGTCTTCGTCGGTCCAGTCGGTCAGCATCACCACATAATCGCGGTCGTACTCAAACGGCTCCGGCTCCTTCGCATCAATCACCAGCGGGCCGTAGACGCCTGACTGCTCCTGAAGCCCCGAATGACTGTGATACCAGTACGTGCCGTTCTGCCTGACCTTGAATTGATAGACATACATCCCACCGGGTTCGATGCCGTGAAAACTCAGCCCCGGTACGCCGTCCATGTTGGCCGGCAACAAGATGCCGTGCCAGTGAATGGAGGTATCGGCATTGAGTTTGTTCCTCACCCGCAGCGTAACCGTGTCGCCTTCGCGCCAGCGCAGCAGGGGGCCGGGAATACCGCCATTGATGGTCATCGCGGTGCGCCGGTTGCCGGTGATGTTGACCGGGGTTTCGCCGATGAACAGGTCAAAGTCGGTACCGGCCAGGACATTCGCCTCGCCCGGGCTGGTAATCGCCCAGACAGGTGTGCGCCATAGCCCGAGGCCGCCGAGAATCCCGGTGGCGGCGAGCCCCTTCACAAAGGTTCGTCTAGAAGTTTCAGGTCGCATGACGCTGTGTTCCCTGTCAGTCGGATGACGGAGCAATCAGGAGATGTTGCCACGTTTGATGAAGAGGGTAAGGGGGGCGACCTTTCAGAAGACTGAGCTGAAGATTACGGTTTTGTCAGCTTCACCCGCGACCTCGAATTGGATCCTGTCATGCCAGACTTTGCGAATGTGGGCTTCACGCTTAAGTATCTTGACGTTGAGGTTCTCCTTGGCAATCGCTATGCAGATGAAGTCATAGGCGCGGCGCGAAGCCCTCAGGGGCCATACCCATCTGATGGAAACGATCGGGGTGGGCCTTGGCGCAGTGGATGCAAAAAGAGTTGGCGCATGACTTCAATTACTGATTTTGCGCTACCTCATCATCAACGCGGCCAGTTCCCGTTCCCGCCGCGTGACGTCCTCTTCCACCGCCCGCACTTCGCGCATGTAAGCCTCGACGGCGGGCGGCAGCGAGCGTTCCTTGAGGGAGATAAAACCGTAATGCATATACGACGCCTGATCGTGGAGCGGCAGCGGTATGATTTCACCCGCCAGCAACTCGCGCTCAAAGGCCGTCAACGTGCCGATTGCCAGCGCGTTGCTGTTCACCACGAATTGGACGATCTGCATGGGCACGTCAATTTCAATCGCCGGCACAAAATCGCCAGTCACTGTGTCATAGGCGCCGGCGCAGCCTAACGCCGCGCGCGGCAGAAGGCCGGCCAGGCGCGACGGAATACGCGATGCCACCCAAGGGTAATCGAGTGTTTGCGCGCGCTTCAGAGTGCGTTGCGTCAGCAGCGGATGCCCGGGTCGGCAAAACAGGCGTCCCTGATGTTCACCCAACAGCTCGCAATTGAATTCTTTTTCGCCTTGCAACGCACTGATTTCAGCGATCCCCAGATCCACCACACCGTTGGCGACCTGCTGCGCAACTTCTCGCCAACCGGCAACATGGGCCGTCACCTTGAGGTTGGGATGGCGGGCGTGCAAGCGAGCAATGGCGCGATAGCCGCTGATGACACTGGGGTACGGCCCCAAGGCCACCTTGAGTGTGCCGATGTCGCCATCCGCCAGCAGGGCGATGTCTCGCCGAAGGTCCTCTTCGGCCATCAACAAGCGCTGGCTTTTGCCCTGCAGCACCTGGCCGAACGCCGTCAGGGTCACACCATCGCTGCGTCGATCGAACAGCGTAACGCCAAGCTCCTGCTCCAGCAGCTGGATACTTTTACTGAGCGCAGGTTGCGAAACGCCCAACGCTTTGGCCGCCTGGCCGAAATGGGCATGTTCGATCAATGCCAGGAATTGGCGTAGGCGGCGCGGGGTCATGTCATAACCTAAATGTTATCGATATCAAGTAAAACGGAATTTTTCGTAATCAAATGAATATGCTATTCCTTGCCGGGCGGGTCAAGACGAACAAGAGCAAACCCGCGCCATCAAGGCATCGATACTCTGGCGAAGGAACATTTCATGAACAACAAGACCCTCAGTTGCGCGCTGGCCATCGCACTGTCCACGGGCTTCAACCCCAGCATTTTTGCTGCTCAGACAACTGCCGTACCGGCCGCGATTGAGCATGTCGATAACCATTTCGACAACAAGGGCAAACCGCCCTCGACCTACACCGTCGAATTTCAGAAAGGTGTGCGCAACACGCTTCCTTTTGCAGACAAGCGCGATTTTGAAGAAGCCAGGAAAGGCTTCATCGCAGCGCCGGCCTACAACAAGATCATGGCCGATGCAGGGAACGTCGCCTGGAACATGGGCAGCTACGATTTCCTGCTCGCGGGCAAGGACTTCGACACGGTCAATCCCTCGTTGCAACGGCAGGCCGTGCTCAACATGGCCTATGGTCTGTATGAAGTGGTTCCGGACAGGATCTATCAGATCCGCGGCTTTGACCTGGCCAATATCACGTTCATCAAGGGCGACACCGGCTGGATCGTTTTCGACACCCTGACCTCGAAGGAAACCGCTAGGGCGGCGCTGGATTTCATCAATGAAAAACTGGGCAAGCGCCCGGTCGTGGCCGTGGTGATTTCTCACTCCCATGCGGACCACTTTGGCGGTGTCCGTGGCGTAGTCGAGGAAGCGGACGTGCGCAGCGGCAAGGTCGCGCTGATCGCCCCCGTGGGCTTCATGGAGCATGCGGTCGCTGAAAACGTATACGCCGGCAATGCCATGAATCGACGCGCGTTCTTTCAATACGGCCTGCTGTTGCCACGCAGTCCCTACGGTCATGTCGACATGGCGATCGGCAAAAACGCCGCCTCCGGCAACATCGGCTTGATCGAACCTAATCGATACATCGAAAAGGATTTCGAAAGCGTGACCATCGACGGGGTGCAAATGGAGTTCCAGAACACGCCAGGCACCGAAGCACCGTCGGAAATGAATACCTGGTTCCCGCAGTTCAAGGCGTTCTGGGCGGCCGAGAACGTCACCGGCACCATTCACAACATCTACACCCTGCGCGGTGCCTTGGTGCGCGATCCGCTGGTGTGGTCGAAGAACATCAACAACGCCCTGTATCGCTACGGCCAGCAGGCGGATGTGATGCTTGCCGCGCACAATTGGCCGCGCTGGGGCAATGAACGAATCCAGGAAGTGATGCGCGCGCAACGCGACGCCTATGCCAACCTGAACAACGCCGTCCTGCATGCGGCGAACCAGGGCGTCACCATCAACGAGATCCACAATGTCTACAAGTTGCCCGAGAGCCTCAAGAACACTTGGGCGACGCATAGCTATCACGGCTCGGAAGAACACAACAGCCGCGCGGTAATCAACCGCTACCTGGGTTATTGGGATGCCAACCCGGCCACGCTGATGCCGCTGTCACCGAAGGATTCGGCTCCGCTGTACGTTGAAATGATGGGCGGGGCTGCAAAGATCATGGCCAAGGGCAAAGCCTTGTACGATCAAGGCAAATACCGTGAAGCCTATGAGATTCTCAATAAGCTGGTGTACGCCGAGCCGCAAAACACCCAGGCCAAGGACCTGCTGGCGGACGTCTATGAGCAGGTGGGCTATCAGAAGGAAAGTGCCGGCGTGCGCAACAGCTTCTTGGCGGCGGCCTATGAGTTGCGCAACGGCATGCCCAAGGGCCGGGCGCCAAGATCTGGCGGGCCGGACTTTATCCGCGCCATGAGCACGGAGTTGTGGCTCGAATATCTCGGCATCAGCCTGGATGGCAGCAAGGTTGCGGACTTGCATTTCGTCCTGAACCTCAAGACCCCGGACAATGGCGAACAATTCGTGGTGGAGCTGAGCAATTCAACGCTGACCAGCATCAAGGGCCAGCAGGCAAAAAAACCCGACCTGACCCTCACCCTCGATCGCTCGGCGCTTGAAGGCGTGATGGCCAGGCAGACCAGCTTCGATCAGCTCGTCGCGGACGGCAAGGCAACCTTTGAAGGCGATCGCAAACCGTTCGCCCAACTGATGGCCGCCATGACCCCATTCACCCCGGACTTTGAACTGCTGCCGGGGACGAAGCCGTAATGGCGATGGCGCGTTAGACAGTTAACCTGGCGCGTCTGTGGCTTGGACGCGCCTGTTAAACACCCGCTGGCTGGAAAGCTCCCGCCGCCGTGAGCTTCCCCTTGACCCCTGTCGTCATCAAGGAAGGGCATAGAGGTTGAAAAACATTCGGGAGGTATCACTGACGCCTCCCAGGTGTTTGTCATATTGGCGCTCAATCTCACCACTGCGATACATCTCGCTTAGCGCGCTATCAACTAACAGTCGGAAGTTTTCATCATCACGATCGAGCATCATCGAGGTCGTTGAGTACTCAAAGATGCGATCAAGCAATACGAGATTTCCGGTGACGTATTGGTCGGTGAGCTCATGTTTGAGCATTGTGCGTTCAGCGAAGAAAACATCTGCCTTGCCATCGGCAACACGCTTGAGGCCCGCGGCCGCGTCTTGCACCGTGACGAGTGTGGCGACCACGCCCAGGGATCGTATCTGTTGATTGATCCACTGCTCGGTGACGCCGCCAGCAATCGTGGCATACGTCATGTTGGCCAATGCGCGATTGACGTCTGTACGCCAGGTTGGGCCGGTTTTGACCACGTCGCCTTTCAGCACCCTGAGTAGCGCATTAGGCGCCTTTTTGTTGACCACGGCCGATAGGCCGGCCGTGTAGACAGGAATGGAGTAGCTGACTGTTTTCCGACGTTCCAGTGTTGCCGGCGTCGGGGTGCAGAGAATGTCGACTTTTCCAGTGCTCACGGCGCTGGTTTCTTCGCCCAATCCAACGGGCTGATAACGAACTTGTAGTGAAGGCAGGTTCAACTCGGTTTTCAGTGCGTTGAAGATGCCCTGACAGAGATCGATCGCATATCCGCTGGCCTTATCACCGTCCTGGGTACTGAACGGTGCGAAGTCAGGCACATACCCCAGCACTACCGAGTGACTGTTGCGCACCCGTTCAAGCGTGTCGGCTCCCGCGACGGCGGATACCAGGGAAAGCAGGCAGACAAGAAGCAGGTGGGCGGCTTTAATCGGTTGAGCGCTCATTCCTCTTTCTCCCGTCAGGTGTTTCTTCTGATCGGCAAAGATCCATCCTTCAGATGTCTTCGGGTGAAATCACCCACACGCTGCAGGGCATCTTGTACAGCAGATGTTCCACAGTGCTGCCAACCAAACGCTCCATGGCGCCGTGGCCGACGCGCCCCATGACAATGACATCAGTGTCATAGGCCCCGACATAGCTGGAAAGCACCTTGGCCGGATTGCCCATGATCATGTGCTGGCGCTCCGGCCCAATACCGTTGCGCTGAGAAAGCTCGCGGAACGCTTCAGCTTGCGCATCGAAAAGGGTTTTGGCCTTGCTCGAAGAAAAAAATGCCGAACCATTACTGAAGCCAAATTCATCTGCGCTGATGGATGAAAGATCGTGGGCGTAGACCACGTCGAGCTCGGCGTTGCAAATGGCGGCCAGTTTTGACGCCTCGTGCAAAATACTGTCGTTGAAACCTTCATATTGGTCATCACGATGAAAAGGGTCGACTGCAGCGACGATTTTGCGCGGCAAAGCATGGTGCATATGGCTGACAAAATGCAGCGGCACCTTGCATTCACGCAACAGGTGGATATCCAATGGGGTAAACATCAGGCGTGACAGCAGGGATTCATGTTCGAGCGCCTTGATCAATACGGCCATCGGCTGTTCCTTGAGATGGATGAGGATTTCCTGCAAGGGCTTCACCACCCAGACCACTTCCGTGGTGACGTGAACGCCAATTTTGCGCAGCGGTCTAGCCTGGTCTTCAAGCCATTGGCGATGGCGCTCGACATAACCCAGCCGCATCTGTTCCAGCGCCTGTTCGTTGACCATTCCAGCCGTCGCCAGCCCTTCGAGGTAATCGAACGCTACGATGTGCAGTGCCGCGTCCGAGGCCTTGGCCAATGCGGCGGCCCGGTCGAAGGCAGGGCTGTTTTCCATCAACGGTGAAACGATCAGCATGAAACGTGATTGATCAGACATGACGGATCTCCGGTCGGTAATCGCGCGTTGGCTTGCCCCAAATAACCGAGGCCTTGGGCAGTTGAACCTTGCAATCATGGTGCTTGCGGCCGGGAGGGTGGACTTGATCTTTGTCAAATGAGAGGGGGACGGACGCTATCGCTCGACGTGCGGTTGCCCAAAGCCGCGTCCAGTGAAGAATTAGTTGACCATTATCAATCCTTCTCCTGTCACTGCGGTGCAGTCTTTGGATTGCGTGCTGGTGCCGGACGCCGTTGCCAATTTGTGCCCGATTGCGCACGGGGTGATTCTCGTTGTCGGATGGAGGTATTTATGTTCATTGATATCACGGAGAAACCCGCCAGCCATTGCTGGGGCGTGTGCATTGATGCCCTGGAAGTGAACTTCAATAGCCTGGCGCAAGCGCAGGCATTCGTTGATCAGCTCAAGGCACGTATCGAAGCCCCCCATGCCTGGCCGAATGCTCGAGACTCGGCAGCCCGTGCCAGCCGAATACCGCAGGCTCGCACCGATCTCGTGTAGTCAGCAGGACGTGGGCCAGCACGGGGCCGGGCTTGTGCAGGTGACAACCCAATGAATGAAACCTTCGGGATGGCGGGTGCCGCTGCTGCGCTGGGAATTGGCATGCTCATCGGCCTTGAGCGCGAACGGCACAAAGGACAGGAGGAGAACCGTGCGTGTGCCGGTTTGCGCACCTATGCGATCACTGCATTGCTGGGTTATGTGGCGATGCAGCTCGGTGGCAACCTGCTGATAAGCATCGTCGCGATCATCCTCGGCGTGCTCTTCACCGTAGCGTACTGGCGCAGCGTTGGCGACGATCCCGGTGTGACCAGTGAAGTGGCCCTGCTCAGTGTCCTGATACTGGGTGGACTGTGTGGCACCCGGCCGACGCTGGCGATTGCCATTGGCGTGGCCATTGCGGGATTGTTGGCCTATCGACAGAAGTTGCACTACTTCGCCCGCAGTCAATTGACCGATGCCGAGCTGGGTGACGGCCTGATCCTGCTGACCGCTGCGCTGGTCGTGCTGCCCTTGGCGCCGGATCGTTTTATCGGGCCCTACGCTGCGATCAATTTGCGCACCATTTGCACACTGACCGTGTTGCTGATGGCAGTGGGGGCGATTGGGCATATTGCAGTGCGTACCCTGGGTATCCGCTACGGTTACCCCATCAGCGCCATTGCCTCCGGGTTTGCCTCCAGCGCCGTGACGATCGCCGCCATGGGCCATCTCGTCGCCCGGCAGCCCGACGACATAAAGCTCCTGAGCGCGGCCGCGATCCTGTCCAACATGGCCACCGTTACCCAGGTCGGCCTGATCCTGGGGGCGGTCGACACCGGTCTGCTGCGCCACATGTGGGGGCCCCTGATCGGCGGTGCTGTCGCGGCAGCGTTATATGGCTTGTGCCTGATGCTCCCCAAGCCGACGGCCGGCGCCAACCAGCCGATCAAGGTCGGAGGTGCGTTCAACCTCAAGCTGGCCCTGATCGTCACGTTGGCCATGACCGGTATCACCTTTGTTTCATCCATGATGCTTAGCCATTTTGGCCAGCTGGGGGTCATGCTCACCGCCACGATCTCGGGTTTTGCCGATGCACATTCCTCGACGGCGTCGATTGCCACGTTGGCCAAGTCCGGCCGTTTACCGTTCGACGCTATCGTCGGGCCCCTGTTGATAGCGATCAGCAGCAACTCAGTCAGCAAATGCGTGGTGGCGTGGGTCAGCGGCGGACGTCGTTTCGCCGCCTACGTGATTCCGGGCCAGGTGTTGCTGACACTGGCAATGTGGGCGGGGATGAGCCTGAACTGACGGACATCGTGCGTATCACTGACAAATATCAAGGGGGCGCAACAACAATCGATCAATCTGAGCATCTACTACCGGATTGAAATGGCCGCGCGCCGAGGTGCCCCATGTCGCAGACTCAACGTTTACTCCTGATCGCCCCTTCAACCATGAAGCATACCCCGGCGTTCGACCGGGCCGCGGCGTTGGCGCAGGCGATGCATTTGCCGTTGCACATCGTGGCGTTCGACTACTCACAGGCGTTGGCGGTAGCCGGGTTGTTTGCCCCGGAGCAATTCAGCCTGGCCCGGGATGGCTATCTGCAAACTCATCGGCAATGGCTCGCGGATCAGGCCGGATTGATGAGCAAGCATGGCGTCGAGGTCACCAGCGAGGTGGTGTGGGTACAGGATCCTTATGCAGAGATCCTCAATTTTATCAACGAGATGCCACTGACGCTGATCATCAAGGACGCCCAGGAAGAATCGGCGCTCAAGCGCGTGTTTTTCACGCCGCTGGATTGGCAACTGCTGCGTGATTGCCCGGTGCCCGTGCATCTGGTGACCACCCCGCTTAATCCGCGGCCGCGTCATGTGCTGGCCATCATCGATGTAATGCGCGATGAGGATCAGGACCGCGTGTTCAACGACCACATTATCGACGCAGCGGCGAAACTGGCCGCGATCTGCGATGCCGATCTTGACCTGCTGCATGTGTATGACTGGACGGTTGTATATGCCCAGGACATGGGCTTTGGCGCATTGCAACTGGCTAACGGGGTGTATGAAATGTTGGGAACGGCTCAGCAGGAGGCGTTTGCGGCCATCGCTGAACGCCACGGCGTGCCTGTGCAGCATCGTTTCTTCAGGGAAGGCGCGCCCGTGCCCAGTATCTGTGAGTTTGCCGCCGAACACCGCACCGATGTCATTGTCATGGGCACGGTGCAGCACAAGGGTTTGAGCAAGTTGCTGGGCACCACGGCCGAGCACCTGCTGCATCAGGCACCGTGCAGTGTATTGGCGATCAAGCCGCGACAAATGCTGCAATCCTGATGTGGGGAACGCCCCGCGATGCGCCGTTGGCCGAGACATCGCGGGGCGACTTTTCTACAGGTGAAGACGATGGATGACCTGGCGGCTGTCGTCGGGATCACACTGCGTCTCGAAGCCAAGTGCCTTGGCCAGGTCGCGCATGGGCGCATTACTGGCGGCGTCCACGGAATACATCTGGCGAAAGCCGTTGCGGCGGGCGGCCTCGATCAAATGCGTCATCAGCAATGTGCCCAGGCCCAGGTGCGTCCACAGATCGGCGACCGTGACGGCGCATTCGCATTCATGTTCCCCGGTGGCCGCATAACGACTGACGCCAACCTCGATCAGTTGCCCGTTATCGTGGACCAGGGCGATATAGGCCACGCGCTGTTTGTTGTCGGTGTCCATCAATTGGTTGAGCATCGTCGTGCCGGGCTCGTTGATCTGTGCGAGAAAACGCATGTGCCTGGATTCGGGAGACAGCCGCTTGATGAAGTCATATTCACGGTCGCGGTCCTGTTCCGTCAGTGGCCGGATCAACACGTGGCGGCCGTCCCTGAGTGCTTCAATCCAGTATTGGCCATCGACGGCGGCATAGGCGGCTGCAGCCCGATCATTGTGGTCTTTGACAGTGAGCATGGGGTATTCCTCCAGTGCAGTTTCAAGGACGTGCGGGCGGCAAAAAATCCGCGCTCGAGTTCTTTTTACCCTGCTGTCCAGGTTGGAATTTGATCTGGATCAGAGACAGGCGTCAGGCGTGTCAGTGCGTGCGGGTTGATTTACATCAAGCACGCGAGAGGGATCAGGGCGCAGTGTTGAAGCATGCCGGCGAGTGATGACCGGGATCGAATGGAGGTGTGTGATGAGTCAATATCAACGGTTGCTGCTGATCGTCGATCAAAACCTGCAACGCTCTCCCGCCGAACAGCGTGCCGTCGCGCTGGCCAAGGCCGCCGGCGCAGTCCTGGATGTACGGGTGTTTGCCGAACCGGTGCCAGTGGTTCATTTGTGGGCCGAGAAAGTCGACGACACAGAGCATCAACGCTATATGCGTCGCTACCGCCGCTGGGAGGCCGAAGAGCTCGATCGGCTCAACGATATGGGGCTGGATGTGACAGTCAAAGCCGTCTTCACCACCCATCCGTTGCTGGACATACTGAAAACGGTCGAGGATCTGAAGCCCGATTTGCTGATCAAGGATGTCAGCCTTGAACCGGTGCTCAAGCGAGTATTCATCACGCCACTCGATTGCCACCTGTTGCGTGAGTGCCCGGTCCCCGTGCACTTGGTCAACCATGTCCGCTACAGCTTGCCGCATCGAATCGTGGCAGCCGTGGACCCCTTCGATCCAGCGACTCAAATCAGCGGCTTGAATGACACCATCATCCAGACCGCCAATGCCCTGGCCTTGCAATGCGACGCGCCGTTACACCTGCTATACGCCTATGACCTGTCACCCCTCTTCAACAGCGATGCGCCACTGGCCGGGGGAGGGTGGGGCGTGGACGTTATCGAGGAGCTGCGTCAGTCCTTGCACCAGGCGTTCGTGACATTGGCGGAGCGCTACGGCGTGCCGCCGGAACGACGCCATTTCGTCATGGGGTTGCCTGTGCCGGTGATCAGTGAGTTCGTCGAGGAGTATTTGGCTGACGTGGTGGTGATGGGCACTGTGCATCGGGTTGGGATCGACCGGCTGATCGGCAGCAATACCGAGCGGGCGCTGTACTCGGTGCCAGGGAGCATCCTGGCGGTCAGGCAGCGCGTCAGGGTATGAGTACGATTGCGCCGTTGAACTGCCCGCTCCGCAACCGTTCCAGCGCTTGATTGGCATCGTCCAGGGCAAAACAGGTGACGTCAGAGTGAACGGGCGTGTGCTGCAGTGCCTCGAAAAACGCTGTGCCATCTTCACGGGTCAGGTTGGCGACCGATCGAACGCTGCGCTCGCCCCACAACAGCCGATAGGGAAAGGCGGGAATGTCACTCATATGGATGCCGGCGCAAATCACGCAGCCTCCCTTGACGGTGACCGCCAGTGCCAGTGGCACCAAGGCACCAACCGGGGCGAAAATCAGGCTGGCATCGAGCAGATGCGGCGGAGGCTGATCCGAGGGCCCGGCCCATTCGGCACCCAGCGACCGGGCATAAGCCTGGCCTTCGCTGTCGTCTGGACGGGTGAAGGCATACACCTTCTGTTTACGTCCACGGGCGATCTGAATGGCCAAGTGTGCTGCCGCGCCAAAACCATAGAGGCCCAGATGGTGGGCGCCTCGGGCCATTTGCAGGGCCCGAAAGCCAATCAGTCCGGCGCACAGCAGCGGTGCGGCCTGGGTGTTGGAAAGTGACTCAGGGATCGGGAAGCAAAAACGTGCGTCGGCTACGGTGTACTCGGCATACCCTCCGTCCAGATGGCAGCCGGTGAACCGGGCCTTATCGCAGAGGTTTTCTCGTCCCGAACGGCAGAACACGCAGTGCCCGCAGGTCCAGCCCAGCCAGGGCACGCCTACCCGCCGGCCGATCCACTCGGCAGCGACGTCGGCACCGACGGCCGTGACTTCGCCGACAATTTCATGCCCCGGCACGCGTGGCAGCCGCGCTTGTGGCAATTCGCCATCCACCAGATGCAGATCGGTGCGGCACACGCCGCACGCCAGGACCTTGATCAGCAGCTGCTGTGAGTCGGGCGTGGGAATGGGGCGCTCTTGCAATTGCAGTGACTGGCCGGGGCGATGCAGGACCATGGCACGCATGAACACACTCCAGGCGGCAGGTTTCAACTCAGGTGACGATGACAGCCCACTATCAGTTGCTTGAGTCCATCCATGTTCTGAATGTTGACGTCGCGGCCGGTTATTTCCACCAAACCTTGGTCACGCAGGTGAGCGATGCCCCGACAGACGGTTTCAAGGCGCAGGCCCAGATAAGAACCGATTTCCTCCCGGCGCATTTTCAGCACGAAATTGCGCGACGAATAACCACGGGAGTTCAAGCGTTGCGACATATTCAGCAAAAAAGCGGCCAACCGTTCATCCGAGTTCATGTTGCCCAGCATCATCATCATGTCGTGATCACGCACGATTTCCCGGCTGAGGATTTTGTTCAGGTTGTGCTGCAATGAAGGCAACTCTCGGGCAAGTTTTTCCAGGTGGGCAAAATGGATGGGGCAGACCTCGCTGTCCTCCAGGGCAACCGCATCGCAGGTATGCTGTTCTGTGCTGATGGCGTCCAGGCCGAGCATTTCACCTGGAATCTGAAACCCGGTGACCTGCTCGCGACCGTCGATTGAAAGCACGCTGGTCTTGAATGAACCCAATCGCACGGCATACAGCGAACGCAATGGATCGCCTGCGCGGTAGAGTGCCGAGCCTTTCTTGACCTTGAGCCGTTGAATGATCAGCGTGTCCAGGCGCTCGATTTCCTCACCGGTCAAGCCTAACGGCAGACACAGCTCCAATACGCTGCAACTGGAGCACGCCGTTTTGAGATGTTGATCGCGATACGATCGAGTTTCAGTCACGTGGAAGCCCTCGATATCAGCCTATTGAGAATAGTGTCTATTGCCGCTGGGCGTTGAGAATAGACGCCTGGAACTGAGTGATCAGACGAATGGACCCTGATCCGGCTTTGTTACAGATAAGAATCAGAGCGGCGTTGAAACTTGAGGTAAATCAAGTCTGAACGCTTGCAGACCCACAGAATCAACCTATTGATCGGTGTACGGGATACGACTGGAGAATTGCGATGAGCGACTGTCTGAGTACCGAGCAACTGGAAGGGCTGGATGCCTATTGGCGGGCGTCCAATTACCTGGCGGTCGGGCAGATTTATCTCAAGGACAACCCGTTGCTGAAGGAGCCCCTGGCCCTGGCGCACATCAAGCCACGGTTACTGGGCCATTGGGGCACGACGCCGGGATTGAACCTGATCTACACGCACCTCAACCGGTTGATCAACCAGTACGACCTGAACATCTTGTTCATCGCCGGTCCCGGCCATGGCGGGCCGGCGGTGGTGGCTCAGACTTATCTGGAAGGCACTTTTACCGAGTGCTATCCCTCGGTGGAGCGCAACAGTAATGGCCTGGTCCGTCTGTTTCGGCAGTTTTCCTGGCCGTATGGCATTTCCAGCCATGTATCGGCGCAAATACCAGGGTCGATTCATGAGGGCGGCGAACTGGGGTATAGCCTGGCCCATGCCTACGGTGCGGCGTTCGATAACCCCGACTTGATCGTCGCTTGCGTGATCGGTGATGGCGAGGCCGAAACGGGGACGCTGGCGGCCAGTTGGCACTCCAACAAGTTCCTCAACCCCGCGCGTGACGGCGCGGTGCTGCCAATCCTGCATCTGAACGGCTACAAAATCGCCAACCCCACGGTGCTCTCCAGAATCAGCGAGGACGAGCTGTCGGCGCTGATGTATGGCTATGGCTACGATCCCTCTTTTGTCGAAGGCGATGACCCCATGGCGGTGCATCAGGCGCTGGCCAGGACACTGGACACGATAACGCTCAAGATTGCCGAGATTCAGCGCGTTGCGCGCCAGCATCCGCAGAATGAGCCATCGGAGCGCCAACTCTGGCCGATGCTGGTACTGCGCACGCCCAAGGGCTGGACCGGGCCGAAGTTTGTCGACGGTCATCGGGTCGAGGGGACTTGGCGGGCACATCAGGTCCCTCTGGCCGATTTCCGCCAGGCGCTGCACCTGCGCCAGCTGGAGGAATGGCTCAACAGTTACCGGCCTGATGAATTGTTCGATGCCAACGGCACCTTGCTCCCCGAGCTGGCCGCCCTGGCGCCCACCGGACAGCGGCGCATGAGCGCCAATCCCCATGCCAATGGCGGCCTCTTGTTGCGCCCCTTGAACCTGCCGCGTTTTACCGACTATGCGGTTAAGTGCAACGCCCCCGGCACCCTGCGGGCCGAAGCGACACGGGTCATGGGCACCTACCTGCGCGACGTCATGAAAAACAACCTGGGCGCCAGCAACTTTCGGTTGTTTGGCCCGGATGAAACCGCCTCGAACCGACTCGATGCGGTCTATGACGTCAGCGCCAAGGCGTGGATGGACCCGCTGGAGCTTGAGGACCTCAATCTGGCGGCCGATGGCCGTGTGATGGAAATTCTCAGTGAACAAGTCTGCGAGGGTTGGCTTGAAGGGTATCTGCTGACGGGACGCCATGGATTGCTGTCCTGTTACGAGGCCTTTATCCACATCGTCGATTCGATGGTCAACCAGCATGCCAAATGGTTGAAAACCGCCGCCGAGGTGCCATGGCGTAAACCGATCGCCTCGCTGAATTTTCTGCTGACCTCCCATGTCTGGCGCCAGGACCATAATGGGTTCTCCCACCAGGACCCGGGCTTCATCGATCTGGTGGCGAACAAAAAATCGGACGTGGTGCGCATCTACCTGCCGCCCGACGCCAATTGCCTGCTCTCGGTGGCTGACCACTGTCTCAAAAGCCGCGACTACATCAACGTCATCGTCGCCGGTAAACAACCGGAATGGCAGTGGCTGGAAATCGACGCTGCCCTGCGCCATTGCCAGGCGGGTATCGGCCGATGGGGCTGGGCCTGCCACGAGGACGACGACCCGGACGTCGTGATGGCCTGCGCCGGCGACGTGCCAACCCTGGAAACCCTGGCCGCAGTGACCTTGTTGCGTGAGTACGTACCGGATTTGCGGGTGAGGGTGATCAATGTCGTCGACTTGATGGTGCTTCAGCCTTCCTTCCAGCATCCCCATGGTTTACCGGACACGGCATTCAACGAACTGTTTACCGTCGACAAACCGGTCATCTTCGCCTTCCATGGCTATCCCGCGCTGATTCACCGGTTGATTTACAAGCGCACCAATCATGAGAATTTTCATGTGCGGGGCTTCATTGAGGAGGGCGCGACCACGACGCCGTTCGACATGGCAGTGCTCAACAACCTGGATCGTTTTCGGCTGGCGCTGGACGTCATCGAGCGGGTACCCCGGTTGCACGATCAGTTGCAACACGCGCGCTCACGCTATTGGTCGATCCTGGAAAAACACAAGCTCTACCTCATTGAGCATGGACAGGACATGCCCGAAATCCTCAACTGGCAATGGACACCGAGAGTAACCAACTGACTGGATGTCGGCGACAAAACCATTACTTGCGCTTCCAGTACTTCTGCATTTCAAGAAACAGAAAGGATGCGGTCCACGTGATCAGCACCAACCCGGTCAGGGCCTGCAAGCCGGTCAAATACTTGAGGTTGCCCACCGGTGAAATATCGCCGAAGCCGATCGTCGTGTAGGTCGTGAAGGAAAAGTAAACGCAGTCCATCAGCGTACCGTCGAAGTTGCCCGTCAGGCCGCCCCATTGGCCGGAGTGCACCATCAGGTAATAAACCAGCGCGAAGCACCAGACCTCTACCGCATGGGCCAGCAGGGCACCAAATACCCCGACGACAATTCTGAAGCGGCTCCACAGCTTGAGCCGAGGCAGCCAATCGTTCAAGCGCAACAGACATTCGTAATGGATCACTACAACGATGATGACCACCAGCGTATTGATCAGCGTGACTGCCAGCATGGCAAGACTCCATTTTTACGGGGTATTTAAGATGAATCGGGAGGACGCTGTACAGGTATGAGCGCTGGAAAGTCTTCAGGCGACAAGGTTTCCTTTTCAAGCAACAGATGGGCACCGGCGTCCAGATCGGCTCGACGACTTTCGAGCAAAGCCTTGGCTCGTCCATAGGCTTCATCGAGCAGGGCGCGAATACCCAGGTCGACTTCCCTGGCTGTCTGTTCCGAATAGTCTTTATCACCCTGCGCCGGCATGCGTTCACCCAGGTACGTGGTGTTTTGTCGCTCCAGCACGGACTGTCCGAGCTCGGCGCTCATGCCAAACCGGGTGATCAATTGCCGGGCGATATCTGTTGCGTGGGCCAGGTCATCGGCAGCTCCAGTGGAAATCTGGCCATAAGCGAGGTATTCGGCAGCGCGCCCGGCCATCAGGACAACGATCCGGTCCTTGAGCATCTGGCAACTGATCAGGAAGTGATCTTCGGTTGGACGCTGCAGGGTATACCCCAGCGAGCCAATCGCGCGAGGCACGATAGACACTTTGTGCACCGGATCCATGGCCGGAAGACTGCTGGCAGCCAGGGCATGCCCCATCTCATGATACGCCACCACCTGGCGTTCCTCGGGGCGCAGCACACTGCTCTTGCGTTCAATCCCGGCAACGATGCGTTCCACGGCGGCCGTGAAGTCGTCGAGACCGACCGCTTGCGCTCCACGACGGGTGGCGACGATGGCGGCCTCGTTGACCAGATTGGCCAAGTCAGCACCGGTAAAGCCGGTGGTGAGGTCGGCAATCTGTTCGGCATTGATCGCGGGTTCCACAGTGATTTTTTGCAGATGGACCTTGAGGATTGCCTGGCGGCCTTTTCGATCGGGGCGATCGATCAGCACCTGCCGATCGATCCGTCCGGCCCGCAGCAGCGCCGGGTCGAGAATCTCTGGCCGGTTAGTCGCGGCCAGCAGCACGACGCCCTCACGGGGATCGAACCCGTCCAGTTCTGACAGTAATTGATTAAGGGTCTGCTCTTTTTCGTCATTGCCACCAAACGCACCGACGCCGCGCATTTTGCCCAGTGCATCCAGTTCGTCGATGAAGATGATGCAAGGTGCCGCCTGGCGCGCCTGTTCGAACAGGTCATGCACTCGGGCGGCGCCTACGCCCACGAACATTTCGACAAACTCGGACCCCGATATCGAGAAAAAAGGCACGCCGGCTTCACCGGCGATGGCTTTGGCCACCAGGGTCTTGCCGGTTCCCGGAGGGCCGACCAACAAAGTGCCTTTGGGGATATGCGCCCCCAGGCGTGAGTATTTGGCTTTGTCCTTGAGGAAAGAGACGATTTCCACCAGTTCGGCCTTGGCCTCATCGATGCCGGCCACATCGGCAAAGGTCACGCCGGTCTCGCGCTGCACAAATACCTTGGCCCGGGACTTGCCGATGCTCATCAATCCTCCGACACCTTGCTTTTCCGCCAGCCCGCGAAACAGGAAATGCCAGATCACCATGATCAGGACAAAAGGCAGCAGCAAGCCCAGCAGGCCATTGAGCAACGTGTTTTCGTTGACCCCGGTGAATCCGACGCCCGAACGACCCAGTTCAGCCGCTAACGCCGGATCCACCCGCACCGTGGAAAACTGGTTATGCCCGTTGATAGGCTCTTGCAGTTTGCCGCTGATCTGATCTTTCTCGACCCGTAGATCGCTGACCTTCTGCTCGCTGAGCAATTGCACAAACTGACTGTACGGAATGCTTTGCACGACATTGCGTTCTAAAAACAGAATTTGAACCAGGGTCAGCACGACAAACGCTATCGCGAAGTAAGACAGGTTCCATTGGTGATTCTTTTTCATGGGCGTGGCTCTGCGTCGTGGCATCGACCAGGGACGAACGATGATGGCCGGTCAGTATTTTTCTACGCCTGGGCGCAGGAAAATGGTTGAGGTAAATCAACAATCTCTCCATGAGCACGGGAAGGGCGTACGGCCAGCGATTTGTTTGACAAAAATCAGTGCTCCCAATGTGTACCGCCCGATACTTGGGTCACTGCATTTGCAGTAAACGTTTCAGGGAGAGGCACGTGATGCTCAAACTCAAACGCATTCTGTTGATAGCCCCCGGCGAAATGACCCTTACCCCGGCGTTTGAGCGTGCGTATGCACTGGCCTGTGCGACCGGTGCCTTTTTGCATATTGTCGCGTTCGATTATGTCCCGGCACTGGCGGTGGCGGGTCTGCTCGACCATGATGCGATGGCCCAGGCGCGGGAAGGGTATCTGCAAGTGCATCGGCAGTGGCTGGAGCAGCAAGCCCGCTTCAAACGATGCATCGGCATGCAGGTGACCACCGAAGTAGTCTGGGCCAGATCGAGCCTGACGCACGTGCTTGAGTACGTGAATGACTTTCATCCGGATCTGGTGATCAAGGATACTCATTACGTGCCGGCACTCGACCGGGCCTTTCATCGACCTTTGGACTGGCACTTGCTGCGCGCATGTCCTGCGCACTTGCACCTGGTGACCAGTGCCGCGCACCCCAAGCCGTTGAAAATCCTCGCGGCGATCGATCTGTCCCATCTGGAAGAACTGACGCAGGGCCTCAATGACCGAATACTCGATGTGGCGTCTACGTTGGCGGCAAGCAGTGGTGCAACGCTGCACGTACTCAACGTCAGCCATTGGTCTGTAATAAGCGATGCACCATTGAGTGTGCCGATAGACAGTCTTGATGACAGTTTGAGGGACGCGATCGAAGATGCGCAGCAAGAAGCCTTCGAAGCGCTTGCTGAGCGCTATTGCATAAAAGAAACGTGCCGACACTCGCTGACCGGTATCCCCCACAAGGTCATCGTGCTTTTCGCGCAACAGAATGCATTCGACGTGGTGGTGTTGGGCACCGTTTATCACTACGGCAAAGACCCGTTCATTGGCAGTACTGCTGAGCGTGTATTGAACAGGGCCCCGTGCAGTTTGATGATCGTCAAGCCATCACCCCCACCGGACTGAAAGGGGCACTGTCGCTCACAGTTGATAAAAATCAACTTGCCTGGGTGCAAAAGGCGCGATCAATAGCGCTCCCCTGCAAGCGCAAGGAAACGGCCATGCGAATCACATTTCTGGGTGCCGCGGGCACGGTCACGGGCAGCAAGTACTTGCTGGAACATCGTAACCAACATGTGTTGATCGATTGCGGTCTGTTCCAGGGCTACAAGCAACTGCGATTACACAACCGCGACCCGTTCCAGCTTCCGGTCAACGACCTCGACGCCATTGTGTTGACCCATGCCCATCTTGACCACAGCGGCTATCTGCCCGTACTGGTGCGCAATGGTTATCGCGGCCCGGTCTATGCCACGCCAGCGACCTGTGAGCTGGTGAAAATCCTGCTGCTGGACAGTGGCCGGTTGCAGGAAGAAGAGGCTGAGTTCGCCAACCGGCATGGCTTTTCAAAGCACAGCCCGGCATTGGCGCTTTACACCGAGCAAGATGCTGAGCATGCACTGAAGTTGTTACGGCCGGTGGAGCTGAACCACAGTGTCCAGATTGTCCCTGACATGACCATTGAGCTGCGGGGCGCCGGGCACATTCTGGGGGCAGCGACGGTGGAAGTGATTGCCGATGGCCAGACCTTGGTGTTTTCAGGGGATTTGGGCAGACCTGACGATCCTTTGATGTTCGCTGCGCAAACCGTCGAACAGGCGGATTACCTGCTGGTGGAGTCGACTTACGGCGACCGTAGACATCCAGACGAATCGCCGCAACAGCAATTGGCTGAGGTCATCAACCGTACCGCGTTGCGCCGGGGTATTACGCTGGTGCCATCGTTCGCGGTGGGACGCGCCCAATTGCTGATGTACCACCTTTATCAATTGAAACGCCAACGTGCGATTCCTGATATTCCCATCTACCTGAACAGCCCGATGGCCACCGACGTCACGGGCCTGTACCAGCGGTTTCGCAGCGAGCACAGATTATCCCTGGAGGACTGCGAGGGTATGTGCCATGTGGCGCAATTCGTCCGCACGGTCGAGGATTCGAGAGCGCTTGATCAGCAACGCACCCCGGCGGTCATTATCGCCGCCAGCGGCATGGCGACCGGCGGGCGCGTTGTCCACCACCTCAAGGCGCTGGCTCCCAATCCGCTTAACACGCTGTTGATGCCGGGCTTTCAGGCCGGTGGCACTCGGGGGGCACAAATTGTAGCGGGCTCTCGAACGGTGCGTATCCATGGCAAGGAGGTGCCGATAAACGCTGAGGTGGTGCCGATGCAAACGCTGTCGGCGCATGCTGACGCCGATGAAATCATGCAGTGGTTGCGTGGCTTCAAGCGCCCGCCCAAGCACACATTTGTGGTGCATGGCGAGCCAAACGCATCGGATGCGCTGCGCCGCCGTATCAGCCTGGAACTTGGGTGGTCGGTGTCGGTGCCGGAGTATCGCGATAGCGTCGACCTCACACCCGGAGTCGAATCATGAGCCAGTATCGACGGTTGTTACTCATCATCCACCTTGCCTTGGGTCATTCTCCGGCCATCACCCATGCTGCGGCATTGGCCCGGGCCAGTGGCGCAAGGTTGCATATCGCGGCCCTGGTTCCATCGTTGAAATTGTTGTCGCTGCTCGAAGATAGCGACCGGGAAAAGGCCCGGGAACGTTACCTGCAGGACCATCGCGATTGGCTCAAGGATCAGGAAAAAATACTGCGCGGCAAAGGAATCGACGTGACCAGCGAGGTGGCCTGGGCTGATGAAATGAAGCAAGGCATTCTGGATTACGTCGCAGAATTACAGCCCGACCTGTTGATCAAGGAAATCCAACATGAATCCGTGCTCAAACGCGCGCTCTTCAACTCGCTGGACTGGCGCCTGCTGCACCAGTGTCCAGTACCGGTTTATCTGGTAGGCGGGGCCGGTCACGCCTTGCCCCGCAAGGTGGTGGCGGCAGTGGACGTGTCGGCTGGCGAATCCGGGCACAGCGAACTCAATGGCCGCATCATTCAACAGGCCTCCAGCCTGGCCATCCAGTGTGATACCGAATTGCACCTGCTCTATGCCCATGAAATGTCAGAAGACTACCTGGAAGAGTTGAGCGACAGCTTGAAGTTGTCAGCGTTGAGTAAAGGGGTGCGCAAAGCGTTGGAAAAGTCGTTTCTTGCATTCGCCAGGCAATACGGTGTGCCCGCCGACCGCCGGCATTTCGTCTTGGGTCACCCCGTCACGGCACTCAGTGAATTCGCCAGCCAGAATCATGTGGATGTGATTGTGATGGGCAGAGCCCAGTACCAAGGCCTGGAGCACCCTCTGGGCAGTACGACCGAACATATCCTGTATCAAGTGCCCTGCAGCGTACTGGCGGTTTGAAGTCGTCTCGGGGTTCCGCTCGCCTGGTGGGGCGGGCAAATGCTCAGGCAGGATCAAAGGCAGCATTTTCCGCCAGCAAGGCGGCGGTCAGGGTCGTGCTGTCGAGTATCTGCAGGTGACGCGTGGCGCAGTCAGGTGGCAGGCGAAACGGCGGCACGGAGTCAGCGATCGCAATGTGTTCAAAAAGAGGCCGGTCGAACAGCCGACTGCCTGCGGTAAACAAACCATGGGTAGCGGCTGCGAACAGTCGGGCGGCACCCGCCGTTTGGCAGGCGAGGCCGGCATGCGTCAGCGTTTCACCCGTGCTGATCAGGTCGTCGAAAACAATGGCTGTCTTGCCTGAGACTTCACCGATCAACAGAGTGCCCGTCAGCGTGGCGTGATCGCGGTGCTTTTCCATCAGGGCACTGCCAACCGGACGCCCCAGTTGTCGTTCCAGGGCTTGACGAAACTGCTCGGCGCGCTTGCTACCCCCTGAGTCGGGGGAGACCGCAACCACTTCGGCGTCGCCGACCAGCCCGGCGAAATGCCCGGCGAACAATTCGGTGCACTGCAGGTTCCTGGTTGGAATGCGGAAGGCGTTGTCAAACGCTGCCGGATTGTGCACGTCCAGGGCGATCAGGCGATCCACGCCACTGGCTTCAATAAGGGCGGCTACATAACGCGTTATGGTCGGGTCCTGAGGCTGGTTGCGGCGATCCTTGCGCCCGTAGCACAAGTAGGGCGTCACCACTTGCACATGACGAGCGTCGGCATCCTTGAGCGCACCGCAGAAGAACAGCAAGCGACACAGCTTATCGTTTGCGCTCTGTTGGCCATCCCCATACAAGGAATGGAACACCACGACGTCACGACCGCCAACCGGATCCAGTGGGCGGCATTTATGTTCGCCGTCTTCGTAGTCACGCTCTTCGTGGCGTGCCAGTTGGCAACCAAGCCGTTGAGCGACGCGGCCGGCGTAGATTTCAGTGCCTTTGAGGGCAAAAAGAAGCGGGGGCAGGGTCAGCATGCAGCGGCTCCTTGGAGGCGGGATAGGAAATGCGCCTTACCTGAAACTTCGAAAAGAAAGCGCATGTACCGTGACCTCGGAGGCAACCGCCGGATGAAGGTGTATTCACGCTCAGCTTACGCCAATCCTGATGCACTGGCGTACAAGGGGCGTGGTCAAGCGTCCGAAGAGCAAACCCCCCGGCCGGTTTCCCGGCAGGGGGCAGGTACGCGGTCAATCGGCCTTGATCGGCACGACCTTGTCCGCCTTCATGGCTTCGGGCTTTTTCGGCAACGAGATGCTCAGCACGCCTTTGCTGAAACTCGCTTCGATCTTCTCGGCATCGACCCCTTTGGGCAGGCTGAACGTGCGCTCGAAGGAACCATAGTGACGTTCGCTAAGATGATAGCCCTTACTTTTCTCCTCCTTGTCCTCTTTCTTTTCCCCCTTGATGATCAGGTTGCCGTTGGACAGTTTGAGCTCGATGTTCTTTTGATCCATGCCGGGGAGTTCGGCAGTGATTTCGAAGCTCTTGTCTTTCTCGGTGATGTCCACGGCAGGCAGGCCATGGCCGCTCAGTTCGCGCCGCCAGAAGGGCTCGACATCAAACAACCCACGGCTGAAGGGCGATAGCCCAGAACCGCGATTGAACTCGTCGAACAGGTGATCGACCTGTTGCCGCAGTTTTTCCAGGGGCCGCCAAAAGTCTGAGGTCGCTGGATGCTGGCTTGATTTGTCTTCGGTCTGGATCGGCATTTTTTTCACGGAATTGCTCATTTTTCACGACTCCTCTTGGTTAAAGGGCAGGCTCAAAACAGTCCGTACACCCGTCCGCCCTGAAAAAATCAACCCGGCGCTGACCTTTCAAAGCCAGCGTCATTCACCCCATGCGATGGTGCGAACGCTGACTCTAATGTCCATGGGAATGCCCAAAACTCGCTTGATATAAATCAGAAAGAGGGCAAAAACGGTTTGCTCCGATACCGCTGTCACCTCGTCACTGGCCAAGGCCTCTGTCCATCAACCAAAACGGACACGATAGACAATCGAGACCTAAGCTTTACCTCAATGGGCCGCGGGCGTTTTTGCTTCGACAACGTGAATTGCCCTTCGAGGAAATCACCTCCATGTTCAGTAAATGGCTGGATCCCGCGCTGCTCCTGCTCAGCGCCATGACGCTGCTGGCGGGGGGTGTTGCACACCTTTGGCAAAGACCGGACTGGGCGTCGATGTGCTGGGCCGCAGGAAGCGTGGTGATGGCCTTGGTACTGTTGGTCGAGATCGTCAGGCGTCTGGCCCGGCGCGAGGCCGGTGTAGACATGATCGCGTTGCTGTCGATCACCGCCGCCCTGGCCTTTGCGCAGACACTGGTGGCAGCGGTGATTGCCTTGATGCTCGCAAGCGGACGTACCCTGGAGTTTTTTACCAGCCAACGCGCCGAACGTGAGCTTCGTGCCCTCATCGACCGGGCGCCACGTTTTGCCTGGTTGCAGGAGGCGGGCGGGTTGCGCGAGATCCCCGTAGAACAGATCCAGCCCAATCAAACATTGCTGGTGCGCCTGGGGGAGGTGGTACCGGTCGACGGGCGCCTGCTGAGCCCCACCGCCGAACTGGATGAATCGGCACTCAGCGGCGAATCGTTGCCCGTCACTCGTCGAGAAGGCGAGCAACTGCACAGTGGTGTTTCCAATGTCGGTGCACCCCTCCTGCTGAGCGCCACGCGAACGGCCGCACAGAGCACCTATGCCGGGATCGTTCGGCTGGCCGAGGAGGCGCGACGTTCACGCGCGCCATTCGTGCGCTTGGCCGACCGTTATGCGTTGTTCTTCATCCCGTTGACTTTGCTGATTGCCGCAGCGGCCTGGCAACTGAGTGGCGATCCCTTGCGAGCGCTGGCGGTATTGGTGGTGGCCACGCCGTGTCCGTTGATACTGGCAGTACCGATTTCGATCATGTCAGGTATTTCGAGGGCGGCGCGGCGCGGAATACTGATCAAGGACGGCGCGACCCTGGAGGCGTTGGCCGGTGTCAAACAGGTGTTTCTCGACAAGACCGGAACACTGACCAGCGGCCATGCCCGTCTGCAATCAATCGAGGTCAATGGACTTGCCGACCCCTTGCGTTTGCTTGGCCTGGCCGCTTCGCTGGCGCAGGCCTCGACGCACCCCATCTGCCAGGCCATTGTCGACGCCGCGCGCCAGCGTCAATTGCCTCTGAGCATCCCCCGACAGGTGGATGAGAGTCCGGGCGCCGGCCTTTGCGGGGTGGTCGATGGCAGGCGGGTGCGTTTCGGCACGTTGTCTTTTGCTCATGCCGACGCACCTGCATCCGATTGGGGTGCAGCCATGTTGCGCCATATGGATTACCTGGCGTGCAGTGGAAGCTTTATTGACGTGGATGGAGAACTTGCCGGCCTGCTGGTGTTTTCGGACAACGTGCGTCGAGAAACGCCGCAAACCCTGCGCCGCCTGCGCGCCAGGGGCATAGAGAGGATCGTCATGCTCACTGGCGATCGCCTGGAAACCGCCGAAATGGTTGCGCTGTCCGCCGGGATTGACGAGCTGCGAGCAGGGCTGATCCCCGAGGACAAAGTGCGAGCGGTGCAGGAAGGGTGTTTGCGCGCCAGCACCTTGATGGTCGGCGATGGCATCAATGATGCCCCCGCGTTGGCGGCGGCCAACGTCGGCGTGGCCATGGGGGCCAGTGGTGCCACGGCTTCTGCACAAGCCGCGGGTGTGGTGCTGCTGGTAGACCGTCTCGATCGTCTGGTGGAGGCATTGGACATTGCCCGCCAAACCCGCCACATCGCCCGCCAGGGTGTGCTGGTCGGCATGGGCATGTCGTTGCTGGCCATGGTGGTGGCGGCTTTGGGTTATCTGCCGCCGCTTATCGGTGCCGTTGTGCAAGAGGGCATCGATGTGGCGATCATCATCAACGCCTTGCGTGCATTGGGGCCGCTGCGCGGAGTGCGCCAACAAAGGCTGGCAGCGCAACAGATCGATCACCTGCAGGACGAGCACAAGGCATTGTCTTCAGTACTCAGCGACCTGCATCAACTGGCCATTGATTTTGCCCGGCGTCCATTGGCACAAGCACAGTCGGATTTGCAGGCGCTGGTCAACAAGCTGCAAACAACCCTGGCACGCCATGAACGTGAAGACGAAAACACACTGTATCCGCAACTGACGCAAAGCATGCCAGGCGAGGATCCCATGTCAGCCATGAGCCACGCACACCGGGAGATTTTTCGCCTGATCCATCTGCTGGCGCGCATGAGCCGTGACTTCTGTGCCGCCCCAGAAACGGCATCGGCAGATGAGATTCAGCACCAGTTGATTCGGCTGGATACGCTTGTGCGAATGCATTTTGATCAGGAAGAGGAGCTGTTTCGCTACCTGGATTGGCGCTGAATCAACGTCTGGGCAGGATGCGGATCAACGTGTTGTCACCCACCCAGTAATGATGAATCAACCCGGTCGCCGCGTGCAGTCCGATCAACCAATAACCGGTGCTCCCAAGCAGTTCGTGCCAGTGCTTGAACTGCTTGGCCAATGACGGATCAACTTCTATCGGCGAGGGCAGGAAAAAACCGAAATAGGGCATCGGTTTGCCTTCTGCCGATAGCAGCAGCCAAGCCAATAGGGGTGTGGCGATCATCAGTATGTACAGCATCGTATGCATCAAGTGTGACATGCCGGTTTGCCAGGCGGGCAAAGCCGGTGCGATAGGCGGGCGCGGCGCAAGACGGCGTGCGAGCAGACGAACCCAGACGAGGGCGAAGATGCTCAGGCCGAACAATCCATGCAGCCCCAGAAAAAAACTCCTCAAATGGCCACCGCGTGGCATCAACCCCTTGATTTCGATACAAGCGTATACACCGACAAACAACAGCAGCATTAGCCAGTGCAGGGTGATCGACAGTTGTCCGTAGTGCTGTGGCGTTGAGTGGCGTGTCATGGTGGCCTCGACAGATGGATGCTTCGAAAGAGCCAGTACCCTGCCTGCCAAGCCTTAAGGCAATCTGAAGAAGCAATGGGTCGATCTGTTCAACACAAAGCATCGGTGCGGGCCTCGGCCGCTACTTGACCTCATCGACCTCATAATTCACATAACCGAACTCGTTGCTGCGAGCCGCCATATATTTGCCGTTTTGCTCGAATACCGTGGCCTCGAAGGGTGTGCCGTCAAGTGTTGTCACCAGATGCCCGTCCTTGATTTCATACTTGGCCGGCACGCCAAACTGGCCGTCATGCAGCATGTTCAGGTATTCCCCTTCCGCTGGCGGCTTACCATCGACGCTGGTGATCAGGCGTTGGCCGTCGGTGCCATAGACGATCTCGAACGTCTGGCCAGTGACCGTGTTGCGCACCTTGATGGTCTTGCCCACCACGTAGGCTTGCAACTGCTCGTTGGTGAGTGCCTTGGCACCTTCGGTCTTCAGCTGGTCGATGGTTTTTCCGCCGGCGATAGCCTTGCTGTCCTCAGTCGTCGGCGTGTACCAGATCGGCGAGGTCCACGCGCGTTCCTGGACAGTGGCCGAGACGTCTGCCGGCGGCGGCACTTGTAACTTGGCCGCGTCATAGGTGCTCCAGCGCGGGGTCGGGATCTGTAGCACGCGGGCATAGTAGAACGCGTGCTGGGTCGGATCGAAATCCGGATCGACCCAGACTTTCTTCAGCTCGGTGGCACCAATGGTGTTGGTGTAAGTCGCCTTGGACACATCGACCGTGGAGCCCACCGGCGGGATCTTGCCGGTAGCCTGGTCCGGTTGGCGATCACCTGACCAAGCGACGTCATGGATCTTCTCGAAGGTCTGGCCGTTTTTGGTCCAGCCCTTGATGATCTGGATTCGGTCGAGGTTGCCATCGTCGGCATCCTTGACCGCCCACACCACGAAGGAGGGTGCTTGTTTGCCCGGTTTTGCCGGCAAGTCGCCGCCCATGGGAACGCCCTTGGCGTAAGCGGCATGCACCCAGTCTTTTTCGTTCCACAAACTGCTGTCGAAGCCCCAGCCACCAAACAGGCGCACCGGGATGCGCACGCCGCTGGTGCCGTAGACTTCTTTACGCTTCATGGCATCGAAGATCGATTCACGGGTGTTTTCTTCAGCCCACACGCCGGCTAAACCGGACGTGCTGGTCTGCAAGGCCACCATCCCCGAGTTCTGTTTGCCGGAAATACGCGCTTGCGGGGTGCTGTCGGTGAAACCGTGGGAGCCGAAGTTGTTGTCCTGCGAATAGGGGATCACCCCGTTGTGCGAGTCGCTGGCGCCGACCACCCCCATTTTATAGGGGTTGTAGCCGCGGGCTTCCTCTAAGGCCATGCCGTTTTGCCAGGCTTGCCGGATGTAACTGCCATTGATTTTCGATGTGCTGTTGTCCATGCCAAGCAGGAAACTCATGATTTCATAATTGGCGAATTCGTCGGTCGGCGACAGCTCGGGGTGGGTTTCGGAAGTACCTTTTACCTGGTGGATTTCGGTGAGGGATTCATTGCGCATCCGCGTCTGCGCCCAGGCGGCATCAATGGGGCGACCACGCTCATCGACGTCCACCGGAAACATCAGGCCGTTACTGAGGTTGGCATTGTGCGAGATCGCCAGTACCTCGTTGCCCTTTTTGCGTTGATCGTCCATCCAGGTCCATAAGTCCTCCGGCTTATCCGAGTCCAGCGCCGTAAAGGGCAGGTCCGGCACCTTCTTCGAGTCGCGGAAAAACACATTACGGTGCATATTTTGATTGTTGGGGGCCGAGGTCCATTCATACGCGACAAACGTGGTGAATTGGCCGGGCTTGTTGTACTTGTCAGCGATGGCGATGTTCTGCTGCCAGATGTTGCCCGCCACCTTCGGATCAATCAGCTCCTTGATCGGATGGCTCAAGCTGCCGGCGATCCATTTGAACACCCGGTTGAAATCTTCCGGGGTTTTGACAATCAGCTTTTGCGCGATGGGCAGTTTGCTGAAGTCTGATTTCGGATCGTTGGCCAGGGCGATCACGCCCACATATTCCGAATGATCGGTCACCCCATGGAAATCCAGCGGTCGGCCCTTGAGCTGCACTTCAAACCCCATCGGATGCTTGACCGGCATCCCAAGTGAGAATTGGTAGGCTTGTTCGGGATCGACCTGATGGTTGCCGATCAGGTAGGCATCGATCGACCAGGAACTGTGCGAGTGCGTCTGGCCAAAGTAAACCTCGCGATCCGGGTTGCCCTCTGCCAATGACAGCGTGCTGACGGCAAGTACGGCGCAACCAAACAGTGACTGCGCGGTGAAGTGTGTTGGGAGGGTCATATTCCACGTCTCCGGTATACGACAGTGGCAGGGGGCAACTCAGGACCAGAAGCTTGAGACTCGTTCAAAAAACCAAAAGGCAGCCAGCGTACCCAGCCCATAAGAGGCAATCGGTCGGGCATACAGCCGTGCGGGCGCTGGCAGTCGACAACGCAACAACAGTGCGCGAAGGCTCAATACCAAGGCGACGAACATCAGTTGACCGATTTCGACGCCCACGTTGAAGGTGAACAGCGCCAGCGGCAAGTCGTGCTTCGGCAAGCCGATATCCGCCAGCGCACCGGCGAAACCGAAGCCATGCAACAGGCCAAAACAGAACGCCACGACCCATGGCCATTGAACGGTGAAACTGACTTCACCACGGTTCTTGCGGGCGATTTCCATTGCCAGCAACAGAATGCTCAGCGCAATGGTCGCTTCCACAGGCGGGCCGGGAAGCCGCACCGCACCCAATGCTGCGAGCGCCAGGGTGATGGAGTGGGCGAGGGTAAACGCGGTGATGGTTTTTACGAGCATCCAGCCGTTACTCACTAACAGCAGGAGGCCGAAGACGAACAGCAAGTGATCGAAACCGCCCAGTATGTGTTGGATGCCGTGGACCAAAAACGCTCCGGCCACCGAGTGCGCTCCCGGCGTGGCAGCGATCTCTATCCAGGGTTGTGTGGGATGGACGAGGGTGGTCGTCAGGCTGCCGTCCAGGCGCGAGACACGCACCAGCACATCCGTGATGCTCGCTTGCAGGCCGATGAATTCAATACGTTGCCCTGCCACTTCTGCAGGGCCGGCATCAATGACCCGGCGCTCGATCAGTGAATCGTTCAGTTCGCTTTCCATGGGTTCAACGACGGTGCGCATACCTTCGGCAAACCGGAGCGCAATGGGCAATCGCATGCCTGAAAGCACCGGCGTACGCCACAGTACGTCGTAGCGCCCGACGGCCGTTTCGTTGAGTTCCAGGTATGCGGGGCGCGACTCGTGGGCCATGGCCGTCAGCCCCGTGAACCAGAGCAGCAACAGCAGCCAGGCTGTGCGCCTCATCACGGCCGCTCCGTTTGTGTGGCGACAATCGCACCCGTGGAAGCCGGCATGGTCACCACGACCTCATAGCGCGCTTTCAGCGCATCGAAACTCGCTCGTTTCGATGCGCTGCGTTGTTCGGACAACCAATCGGACGTGACCTGCTGGGCTACGGTTTCGAAGGGCAATGCCGGTGGTCTGGCCAGCGCATCTATCCATACCAGATGCCAGCCAAAACCCGACTCTAGAGGCCCCACCCAACGCCCCGGCGTTTGCTTGAACAATGAATTGGCGAACTTTGAACCAAATACTCGCGCCACCTGATCCTGGGATTGTTCGGTGTAGGCGTTTTTAAACATGAACGCATCGCCTTCTCCACTGTTCTTGTCAGTCAGCCTGCTTAACGCGGCCTGAGCCTGGGTCTGCGCATCTGCGCCGCGTTGGTCCAAGCCGAAAAACAAATGATGAAAGGTGGCCAATGGCGGCGGGGCATATTGGACCTGATGTTGGTTGTACCAAGTCTCAAGTTCGCCGGGTGCCGGTTCACGAAGCGACGCTACATCCTCGGCGAGGAAATCCATTTTTTGCGCCAATCTACGGCGAATGATGGTGTCGTCTTTATCCAGGCCAAGTTTCAATGCTTCGCGATAGAGGATTTCCTCTTTCACATATTGATCAATCAGGCCCTGCAACTGTTGCTCCGATGCGGGGCGCTGCCATCGTGCCAACCACGAGATTGCGATGCGCTGAACAACGTCCGGGGTAATTTCAATGCGTTGGGGGTCTTGGTTGACGGTGGAGCGGTGTAACCCTGCGAACAGCATAAAGAGTGCAAAGCCGGCGATTAAAAAGTGCAGTAATGGCTGGCGAAGGCATCGCGTGAATAACGAAAGTCGAGAATCCTTCGCGTCGCTGTCACCTGCATTCATGACTTATTGCCCCACGCTAGAATGGGTTTTTTTCAGCAGAGTGAAGTATTGCTGTTGTATCGGAACTTTCCACCGAAGCTAATCACGATAAGTACTAAGGCTTAGTAGCAATCGGATTAACCACTGCTGTGGCTTCGACGCCAGCTTCTGAATGAAGAGAGTGAGTACGAAAATGCGTCGCGGTGTCATTTTCATAATCTTTGGCAGTCAGTTTTTTTCTTACCGACTGCTGACGGTGCGATCTTTTTCGCCTGGGGCAAATACTTCAATTGCCAGCGGATGAACTACGCTCCAAAAACAACACTGCAGATCGAAGAAACAGTGTGCAAGGTCGATACGACCCGAATGCTGATGGATACCCACTGTCCATTCTGCGGGATCCGGCATCCCTGATCGCCAGCACCCGGTGTACGTTCCGTGAGAATCAAACAGCCGCTGCCAGCTCTCCTGTTACTCACCTTGCTATCGGGTGGCTGCACGACACTCAATGTCCCTCACGAACCCAGTCAGGCGTTGCCTGCGAGAGATTCGGCATTCGGTCGTTCTATTCAGGCCCAGGTAGCCCCCCATCAGGGCCAATCGGGCTTTCGCTTGCTATCCGATAGTGCAGAGGCTTTCACAGCCCGCGCCGAGCTGATCCGTAACGCCCAAAGCAGCCTCGACTTGCAGTATTACATCGTCCACGACGGTATCACTACGCGGATACTGGTGAGCGAGCTGCTCGACGCCGCCGACCGGGGAGTCCGCGTGAGGATTTTGCTCGATGACACGACCAGCGATGACTTGGAACGAATCATTGCGACGCTGGCTGCCCACCCGCAGATTCAGGTCCGCGTGTTCAATCCACTGCATTTGGGCCGCAGCACTGTCGTGACGCGAACAATGGGCCGGCTGTTGAACCTGTCGCAGCAACACCGGCGCATGCACAATAAATTGTGGGTGGTGGACAACAGCGTGGCAATCGTCGGAGGGCGCAATTTGGGGGACGAGTATTTCGATGCCGAGCCCAACAAGAATTTCACCGACATCGACATGCTCAGTGTCGGCCCGGTTGCAGAACAGTTGGGTCATAGTTTTGACCAGTACTGGAACAGTGCCCTGAGCAAGCCGATCGAGCAGTTTCTCTCGACCCGGCCAACAACCAGGGACCTGAAAAATACCCGGACCCGACTGGACGAATCCCTTGAGGAAACGCGTAAACAGAATCCTGCTCTGTACCAGCAGTTGATGACCTACACCACTCACCCGCGCCTGCCTGTCTGGCGCCGCGAGCTGATCTGGGCCTGGAACCAGGCGATGTGGGATGCACCGAGTAAGGTTTTGTCGAAGGGCGAACCAGCCCCGCACTTGCTGTTGACCACCCAGTTGGCACCTGAGCTTAACGGGGTCACCAAGGAGCTGATATTGGTTTCTGCCTACATGGTGCCCGGCCAACCGGGGTTGGTGTACTTGACCCGTCGTGCCGACGCTGGCGTGTCGATCAGCTTGCTGACTAATTCACTGGAAGCCACCGATGTGCCTGCCGCGCACGGTGGCTATGCCCCTTATCGCAAAACCTTGCTCAAGCATGGTGTGCAGTTGTTCGAATTACGCCGCCAGTCCGGCGACAATGGAGACAGCGACAACGGACCACACCTTTTTCACAACGGATCCTCCAATAGTTCCGATTCCAGCCTGCACAGCAAAGCGATGATTTTCGACCAGCAGAAAGCTTTCATTGGTTCGTACAACTTCGATTCGCGCTCATTATTGTGGAACACCGAAGTCGGGGTGTTGGTGGATAACCCGCAACTCGCCGGACGGGTGCGCGAACTGGCCCTGGAAGGCATGGCACCCCCTCTCAGTTATCATGTCCTGCTGGAAAATACACAGCTGGTCTGGGTCACCGAGGATGACGGCAAACAACATACGTTGACCACTGAGCCGGGGGGGTGGTGGCGACGCTTCAGTTCGTGGCTCAGCAGCAATATCGGGCTGGAGAAAATGTTATAGCGAGAAAATACTGGAGGTCACTCCCTTCATTTTACTTTCGTGACCAGGATGAATCATGCGGATGTGGGTAGGTGGCACGGCGCGGCTTATCAGCCAATTGATGATGGCTGCGGGTATCAGCCTCGTCGCAATCGTCACGGGTGTGCAGGCTCAAGTCACACCTCAAACCACTCGAGAGATAAAGGCCTTGCTGGATTTTGTCGAACGCAGTGAGTGTCAGTTTGTGCGCAATGGAAGCGAATACCCAGGTCCCCGCGCTCGGGCGCACCTGGAGAAGAAGCTGGATTACCTCGAAGGCAAGAACATGTTGAACAGTGCAGAAGACTTCATTGATCTTGCAGCCACTAAAAGCAGTATAAGTGGACGCAATTATGAGGTTCGATGTTCGCAAGGTGTAGAACCGGCAAGCATCTGGTTGAAGCGGGAACTACAGAGGCAACGGCAACTTCATTGAGTCGCAAAGGAATGCACAGGATCGCAGGATGGTAAGCAGGACGGCCGTCTGTCGCTTGGTGCGCGTTGGCGCCAGCGGCCTCGCCTTGGCCGAGAAAGTGCCGCACGTCGAGAAAGCGAAGTCAGCCAGACGGCGGTCATCTGATACGGTTTTTTATGTTGGATCTGAGTCTTTTTTTAGCGAGTCGCTGCTCTATAGAGTGCGCGTCCGACGCACTAGTGGACAGTGATCGGCCGCCCACTATTTCAGGCTCTCTGAAGACGGACGACCTCGAGAGTCTTCAGGAACAATCGTGAATACTCGTCCTAGCTCTCACAGCAAGACACTTGCCGAGTCGCAACGTGACATTCTCGGCATGATCGCGACCGACCATCATCTGGGCGACATCCTCTGCGCCATTTGCCAGATGCTCGACGCACAGGCCCCCGAAACCTTCTGCTCTATCCTGCTCACTGATGCCGCGGGCACACACTTGCTGAGCGGCGCGGCGCCCGGCCTGCCGGTCGAGTACAGCGAGGCGATTCATGGAATGGCCATTGGTCCCCGGGAAGGCACCTGCGGCACCGCAGCGTTCCGGCGCGAGTTGGTGGTCACCGAAGACATCGCCCGGGACCCAAACTGGGAGCGTTTCCGCAGCCTGGCGTTGGGGCATAACCTGCGTTCCTGCTGGTCGGTGCCTTTGCTCTCCCATCAGGGCAACGTGTTGGGTACATTTGCCCTGTACCAGAACCGCGTCAATGCGCCGGACGAGGCGCAGATTCAACGACTGGCCTTTGCAGCCCAATTGGCAGTCGTTGCGATCCGCCATGAGCGTGACGGCCAGCGCCTGGAGGCCAGCGAACAACGTTTTCGCTCATTGTTCACCTACAACCCCAACCCGGTGTTCGCCCTCGATCTGGCCGGCAACATCCAGAGTGTGAATCCAGCAGGGCTGAAGCTCAAACCGCAGACCGCAACCGATTTCATTGGCCATCACTTTTCCCATCTGGTGCTCGAAGAAGACCTGCAACGGGTCTCCCAGCATTTTTCCGCAGCCCGCGCCGGAGAACCTCAACGTTTCGAGGCACGGGTATTCGACGAGAGTGAAAAACTGCTGACCCTGGACATCTCTAACCTGCCGATCATGGTCAACGGCGAGATCGTCGGGGTGTTTGGCATAGCCCGGGACATCAGCGAGCAGAAGCATTACGAGCGCCAACTGAGCTTCAACGCCAGCCATGACCGGCTGACCGGTTTGCTTAATCGTGTTTCGCTTGAAGACCGGCTGATTCTGGATTGTCACATCAGTCGTCGGCGCAAGCGTCGTCTGGCGGTAATGTGCATCGATCTGGATGGATTCAAATCCATCAACGATTCGATCGGGCACTACTTCGGCGATCAGGTGCTGATCGAGGTGGTGCAGCGCATGACCCAGCAGGTTCGTCCCGGCGATACCATCGTGCGCATGGGCGGTGATGAATTTATCGTGCTGCTGCCGGACCTGCTTCGTGATGAGGACGTTGTACCGGTGGCCGAGCGCTTGATGGCCTGCATTGCCAGACCCTACTGCATCCAGGGTATTGACCTGCATGTGAGTGCAAGTGTCGGCATCACCCTGAGCGATGGCTACATCGAGCAGCCGATGCAGCTGATCCAGCAGGCTGACATGGCCATGTACAAGGCCAAGCAGCACGGGCGCAACAACTTTCAGTGGTACACCAGCGATCTGAATCAGCGCGTTTGTGAGCATGCGAGCCTGCGCAATGACCTGCAAAAGGCTATCGAAACCCAGTCGTTCAAGCTGCATTATCAACCGCAGATAGACGCGCGCACGGGACGGGTGGTCGGGATCGAAGCGTTACTGCGCTGGGAGCATCCGGAAAAAGGATTTATCTCACCCGCGGTTTTTGTGCCGGTGGCAGAGGACAGTGGTCAGATCATCCCGCTGAGCCTTTGGGTGCTCGATACGGCCTGCGCGCAGCTGCGCCAGCTAAGCGAGCAGGGCATCACGGGCATCTCGATGGCGGTGAATATTTCGCCGATGCATTTTCAGCGTGGCAATTTCGTCCAGTGTGTCCAAGCCGCCCTGGAGAAATATGGTCTGGGGCGTGAGCAGCTGGAGCTGGAGATCACCGAGTCGATTCTGTTGCATAACGCTGAACAGGCGATCGAGACGTTGCACCGGCTCAGGGCGTTGGGGGTGCGCCTTGCGCTGGATGATTTCGGCACCGGTTTTTCCAGCCTCAGCTACCTCAAGCGTTTGCCCATCGACAAGATCAAGATTGACCGTTCGTTTATCCAGGAAATCGCCACCGACCATCACGATGCAGCGATCACCCAAGGCATTATTTCCATGGCCCATCACCTCAGCCTGACGGTGGTCGCCGAAGGCGTGGAAACTGCGTTCCAGGTGGATTTCCTGAAGGGCAGTCGCTGCGATGTTCTTCAGGGGTATCACTTTGCCAAACCGATGCCCTATGCAGAAATCGAAGCTTTCCTGAGCCATTCCGCTTCCCCATCCCCCGACCGGCAGTTCTGTCGGGTCCCAAGCTGAAAATCAGACGCTAAGGCAAATTTTCAGACCCCAGCGCAGAACTCCCTCTCCCCAGGCAAGGCGCTCCCTGCGCCTTTCTCACACACTCGGCTCTAACGCTATCGCGCTGCAAAACAACAAGAGCCGCGAAAAAATGACTAGTTTCCAACCTGCTACCGAAAGCCAGACCGGCCACATCGGCGCCCGCCAGGCCCGGGTCGAGGACGCCGCATTGTTGCGCGGCCTCGGCTGCTATGCCGATGACGCTGCCATTCCTCCGGGAACGCTACACGCGGCGATCATCCGTTCTCCCCACGCTCATGCACGGATCATCTCGGTGGACTTCTCCAAAGCGCTGCTGATGAAAGGCGTGCACGGCGTGCTGGTCGGCGAAGACGTCAAACGCTGGGCGCTGCCTTTCCCGGTAGGTGTACGTCAGCCGATGGAGCACTGGTGCGTCGCCGTCGACAAGGTGCGTTATGTCGGAGAGCCGGTGGCCGTGGTGATCGCTGAGAGCCGCTATCTGGCGGAGGACGCCATCGAAGGTGTGCGCGTTGAATACGAGCGGCTGTCGCCGATCATCGATCCTGAACTGGCCACCGCCGAACAGGCGCCGATCCTGCACGAAGCGGTCGGCAGCAACGTGGTCAACGAACGGCACTTTCGCTATGGCGAGCCGGAACAGGCGTTCGAGCAGGCGCCGCACAAGGTCTCGCTCAAAGTGAAGTTTCCGCGCAGTTCCTGCACACCCATTGAATGCTATGTGGTGCTGGCTCAGTACGAGCGCGCCACTGGCATCTATGACGTGCTGGCCAATTTCCAGGGCCCCTATGCGTTGCACACGGTCATGGCCCGGGCACTGAATGTGCCTGGCAACCGCTTGCGTTTGCGCACACCGAAAGATTCCGGCGGCAGCTTTGGCATCAAGCAAGGCGTGTTCCCTTACGTCGTGATGATGGGCCTGGCGTCACGCAAAGTCGGCGCACCGGTGAAGTGGGTCGAGGACCGTCTGGAACATCTTCAAGGGGCTTCTTCTGCGACCAATCGGGTGACCGAGATTGAAGCGGCGGTAGAAGCCGATGGCCGTATCACCGCGTTGCGTTATGACCAGATCGACGACTGTGGTGCCTACCTGAGAGCGCCTGAACCGGCGACTTTCTACCGTATGCACGGCAACCTCACGGGGGCCTACGCGATCCGCAATTTGCAAGTGCGCAACCGAGTGGTGTTGACCAACAAAACCCCTTCCGGCCTGAACCGTGGTTTCGGTGGCCCGCAGGTGTATTTCGCCCTGGAGCGGCTGCTGCAACACATCGCCGTGCAGTTGCAGCTCGATCCGTTGGATGTGATCCGCCGTAACCTGGTGCCGGCCGATGCCTTCCCTTATCGCGCGGCCGCCGGTGCGTTGCTCGACTCCGGCAATTACCAGGCAGGCATTGCCTTGGCGGCGGCCGACGGAGGACTCGACGAGTTGCTCAAGCGTCGTGATCAGGCCCGTGCCGAAGGCCGAATCTATGGCATTGGTTATGCCGCCGTGATCGAACCCTCGATTTCCAACATGGGCTACATCACTACCGCGATGACACCCGAAGAGCGGCGCAAGGCCGGTCCGAAAAACGGTGCTGTCGCCACCGCAACCATCAACGTCGGCCCATTGGGTGACGTCAGTGTGCACGTGTCCTCGGCACCGCAGGGGCAGGGCCATCAAACCACTGTCGCTCAGGTCGTCGCCGAAGTGCTGGGGGTGGCGCTGGAATCCATCGTGGTCAACGTCGAACTGGATACCCAGAAGGACGCCTGGTCGATTGCCTCGGGCAACTATTCCAGCCGCTTCGCCGGCGCTGTGGCCGGTGCCGTCTACAAGGCCGCGCTGAAGATCCGCGATCGCCTCGCCGCGATTGCCGCCGAGCAATTGCAGGCCAGCCCCGAAGATATTCGTTTCGCCGGTGGCAAGATTTTTGTGGTCAATGGCGGGGCGGTGGCGCCATTCCATCGGATTGCCGGTGCGACCCACTGGTCGCCGGGCCTGCTGCCGGAGGGTGAAAGCGGCGGCCTGCGCGAAACCGCCTTCTGGAGCCCGCCGCAACTGGTGGCGCCGGACGACCAGGATCAGGTCAATAGCTCACTGTGCTACGGCTTTGTCTTCGACATCTGTGGCCTGGAAATCGACCGCATGACCGGCGAGATCCACATCGATCGCTACGTCACCTGCCATGACGCCGGCCGCCTGCTCAACCCGGCACTGGTCGATGGCCAGATTCGTGGTGGCTTCACCCAGGGCCTCGGCGCGGCGCTGATGGAAGAGTTCGCCTATGGCGAGGACGGCAGCTTCCTCTCCGGGACCTTCGCCGATTACCTGGTGCCGACCGCACCGGAAGTGATCGAACCGGTGATCCTGCACATGGAAACGCCATCGCCATTTACCCCATTGGGCGCCAAGGGGGTAGGCGAGGGCAACAATATGAGCACGCCGGTGTGCATCGCCAACGCGGTGGCCGACGCTCTCGGTCGCTCGGACATCCGTCTGCCACTGACGCCATCGAAAGTACGCACGCTCATTGGCATCGACGAACCGCCACGGCCCGCCGGTATGGAAGTCGATGACAACCTCGACGCAGCCGCCGGTGGACCGGCACTGCGGGCCAACGACTCGGTGGTGATTCCTGCCTCGCCGCAACAGGTGTTCGATACCTTGCTCGACCCGCAGACGCTGGCAGCGATCATTCCCGGTTGCCACGACCTCGTGCTCGAAGGCGAAAACCGTTACCGCGCAGACGTCACCGTCGGCGTCGGCATGATCCGCGCGCGCTTCGAGGCCAAGGTTGCCCTGAGTGATCTGGACCCGCCGCATTCGTTGCGTCTGTCGGGATCCGGCAGCAGCTCCATGGGATCGGCCCAAGGCCAGGCCCAGGTGCGTTTCGTTGAACTGGAAAATGGCCACACACGTCTGGAGTACCAATACCAGGTGGCGGTCAGCGGCAAAGTCGCCGCAGTCGGCGGCCGAATGTTGCAAGGGGCCTCGAAAGTGATCATCGGACAAATATTTACTCGCCTGTCGCAACGGGTCAGCGGCCAAGCCATCTCCACCGGTTGGTGGGCGCGGCTGCGTGCCTCGCTCGGCGCGCTGTTTGGCAAGGGAGGTGCGCAATGAAACCGGCGGCTTTCGATTACGTTCGGGCTGACACCCGTCGTCAGGTGGTTGAGTTGCTCGCCGAGTACGGCCAGGAAGCTCGCATCATTGCCGGTGGCCAATCGCTGATGGCAGTGCTGAACATGCGCCTGGCTCAACCCAAGTTGCTGATCGATATCAATCATGTGGCTGACCTGGCCTATATCGAACTGCGCAAGGATTGCCTGGCGGTCGGTGCCGGGGTACGACAGGCGCAGTTGCTGGCGCGTTCGACCCTGATGGACGAGGTGCCTTTATTGGCACTGGCAATGCCCTGGATCGGTCACTTCCAGACGCGTAATCGCGGCACCGTCTGCGGTTCGGTGGCTCACGCCGACCCCAGCGCCGAGTTGCCGCTGTGCCTGGTGACGCTGGGCGGCGAGATCGTCCTGGAGTCGAAAAAAGGCAAGCGCATCGTCAAGGCTGCCGACTTCTTCCAGGGCATTCTCACCACCGACAAGCGTGCGGATGAACTGGTCGTCGAGGTGCGCTTTCCGCTCAAGCGCGAAGGCATCACCTATCGCTTCCGTGAAATCGCCATGCGCCACGGTGACTTCGCCATTGTTTCCCTGGCCGCGGCCATCGGCACGGACCAGGTCGAACTCGGCATCGGCGGGGTCGCCGACCGTCCGCAACGTCGCAGTCTGCCACGTGGTGCGGCGCTGCCCGACGCGCTCAATCAAACCGCCTGGTCGCTCGATGCACAAGACGACGTGCAGGCCAGTGCTGCCTATCGCCGCCAACTGATTCGCGAGCTGGGTCATCAGCTGATCGAAGGAGCCTGACATGCGTGTAACTGCCGACCAAACCTTTCCGATTCGCCTGGAACTCAACGGCCGCTCCCGCGAAGCGCTGGCCGAGCCGCGCACCCAACTCTGCGATTTCCTGCGCCACGACCTCGGTGCCACGGGTGTCCATGTTGGATGCGAACACGGTGTCTGCGGTGCCTGCACGGTGCTGGTGGACGGAGTCGCCATGCGTTCCTGCCTGATGCTCGCGGTTCAGGGGCACGAGCGGCGTATCGAGACCGTCGAGTCCCTGGCCGACGACGACACACTGAGCGACCTGCAACAAGCTTTTCGCCGTCATCACGCCTTGCAGTGCGGCTTTTGCACTGCGGGCATTCTCATGTCCTGCGTGGATTTCCTCGAACGGGTACCCAACCCGGACGAGACCCAGGTACGCGACATGCTTTCGGGGCATCTATGTCGCTGCACGGGCTACACCGGCATCGTCCAGGCCGTGCTCGAAGTCGCCGCCCAGCGCCAAACGAACAAAGGGGTATAACAAAAATGTTCGATCTCGGACGCAGCTTCCTCGCAGCCGTTGAACGCCGACCGCACGCCGTGGCGGTCAGTGACGGTGCATTGAAGAAAACCTATGAAGACTGGTTCGTCGATATCCAGAGCGCAGCCAGGGGCCTGCAACGCCTGGGGCTGCAACGCGGCGACCGAATGCTGGTAGCGATGCAGAACCGCTGGCAAATGGCGACCCTGCATTGGGCCTGTCAGTTTGCGGGCGTCGTCATGACCCCGTTGAACTGGCGTTCGACTGCCGATGAGCTGGGCTACTGCATCGAAGATGCGCAAATCCGCGCGTTGGCCTACGACGACGCGACCGTGGCCGCCGTAGCCGGTTGCAGCGCCGCCACAAGGCTGCCACGGATCGCCGCCGGTCTGCGTGCCGCCGACTCCGACCTGAGTTTCGAGGAACTGTGTTCGCAGACGCCTGCGGCAATCATTCTGCAGGCCAACGCCGAAGACTTTTCACTGCTGCTGTACACCTCCGGCACCACCAGCAAGCCCAAGGGCGTGCTGCGTCGCCACCGTTGCGAACGCGCCGCGGCGGTTGCCCACGTAGCGCAGAACCTCTATCGCCAGAGCGAGTGCACGCTGGGAGTCATGCCGCTTTATCACACGATGGGCGTGCGTTCGTTGTTGTCCATGGCGCTGATCGACGGACATTTTGTCTGTGTGCCGAAGTTCGACGTCGAAGCCACGCTGCAGGCCATCGAGCGGGAAAAAGTCAGCAACCTGTACCTGGTGCCGACGCTCTACCACATGCTCATCGAACACCCGGCCTTCGCCCGCGAGCGAGTCGCCAGCGTGGAGAAAATCGGCTTTGCCGGTGCGCCGATGAGCGACGGCTTGATGCGTCGCGTCGAGGCGGCGTTCCAGCCGCAATTGTTCGTCAATCATTACGGCAGCTCGGAAATCTACACCTTCACCATCGACCAGCAAGCCAGCCGCAAACCCGGTTCGTCAGGGCGTAGTGCAATGAACCAGCGAGTGCGCGTGGTGCCGCTCGATGCAGAAACGGCAGACGTGCAGGCCAATCCGTTGGAGGAGGGCCAGATCATCGCCGACCTGGCGAGTGACGAGGCGTTCGAAGGCTACCTCAACCGCCCCGAAGCGACCGCCAAGGCGTTGCGTGACGGATGGTATTTCACCGGTGACATCGGCTACTTCGATCTGGAGGGCGATCTGTTCGTTACGGGTCGGGTCGATGACTTGATCATCACCGGCGGCGAAAACGTCAGCCCGGCGGAAATCGAAAACATGCTCTCCCTGCACCCGGCAGTGGAAGAAGTGGTGGTGGTCGGCCTGCCCGACGAGCAGTGGGGCAAGATCATTGCCGCGTTCATCAAGCTGCGCGCCGAAGTCTCGGAATGCGACCTCGATGCCCATTGCATTGCTTCGGGCCTGGCCAAATTCAAGCGGCCACGGCGTTACCAGTTCATCGACCAGATTCCAAAATCTCCCGTTGGCAAGGTGCTGCGGCGCGTGCTGCTGGCCCAATTCCAGGAACAGGCCTTGAAGGCCATCAGCTAATCATCCAGAGGACACTCCCATGCAACAACAATCGATCCAGCAATTTCTCGAGACTCAATTCGATGGCTTCCAGGTAGAAGTCGATGTGTCCCGCGAGCGCGCCGACATCATCCTCAACCGGGCGCCGTTGAACGTCATTTCCATGGGGCAGCGCGATCAGCTGCGCCTGGTCTTTGAAGCCCTCGATGCACACAAGGACGTGCGCGTCATCGTGCTGCGCTCGGTGGGTGAACACTTCTCCAGCGGCGGCGACATCAAGGGTTTTCTTGAAGCGTCGCCAGAGCACGTTTCCAAGCTGGCCTGGAACGTCGCGGCACCGGCACGTTGCGAAAAACCGGTGATCGTGGCCAACCGTGGTTACACCTTCGGCGTCGGTTTCGAACTGTCCCTGGCCTGCGATTTCCGCATTGCGTCGCAAACCACGCGCTACGCCTTGCCTGAGCAGAACCTGGGGCAGATCCCGGGCTCGGGTGGCTCCGCACGCCTGCAGAAAATCATTGGCATCACCCGTACCAAGCACATGGTGATGCGCGCCAAACGCATCACGGGCGACCAGGCCTATGCCTGGGGTATCGCTACCGAGGTCGTGCCGGACACCGAACTGGAAAGCACCGTCGATGCCTTGGTCGATGAGCTGCGTCGCTTCTCGCCGCTGGCTCAGCGCACGGCAAAAAAACTGATCAACGACAACGAAGATGCACCGCTGACCGTCGCGATCGAAATGGAAGGTCACTGCTACAGCCGCTTGCGTAGCTCCAAGGACTTCAAGGAAGGCGTCGAAGCGTTTCACAGCAAGCGTGCGGCCGTGTTCACCGGCGAATAAATGTGTGCCGGCGAGCAGGCCCGGGAGTGCGTCGGCAACGGTGTGCCCCCCCTATGGAGCAGGGCCTGCCGCCCCTTCACTGAAACTGATAGGGCGCATCAATATTCGTTAATGGAAAACCTGTTGCGGGGCTCTTAGGGTGAGATCGGCTGCACCGAAATCCGTCCAATAAATATAAAAATCGGAGTTCCACTTATGGCTTCTAGCTGGCTGGTACTAACCATCGTCGCCGCCTACATGGTGGTCTTGGCGTTGATCAGTTTCTGGGTTCGACGCTCTACACAAAGTGCGAAAAACTTCACCACCGGAGGCAAGGACTTCCCGGCGGTGTTGATCGGTTTTCTGATGATGTCCGAGTTCATTGGCACTACTGCAAGCATTGGTACGGCCCAGGCGGGTTACACCTATGGCATTTCCGCTGCCTGGAACATCGCCGCCCTGGGTGTCGGTTTCGTGATCTTCTCCATGCTGTTGGCGAAGAAGTACAAGGACCTCGGCGAGAACACCATTTCCGGGGCGCTGGCCCGCACTTACGGCGAGCCGGTACGCTTTGCCACGTCAGTGATCATGATCTGCGCGCTATCGATCGTTGCGGTCTCGATCTATGCCAGCGGCGGGGCAGTGCTGGCGACCTTGCTGGGCATCGAGCGGACGTCGGCGATCATCATCGTCGGTATTGTTTCGGTGCTGTACGTCGGCATCGGTGGCATGCGCTCAGTGATCTATACCAACGTCTTGCACGCATTGATGATGTACGCCGGGATCATCCTCGCCTTGGGTTTTGCCTTGAGCCAGGTCGGCGGCATGGGCGAGTTGGTGGCGCGACTGCCAGCGCCGATGTTCGAAGTCGGTAACGTCGGTTGGCCGAAGATTTTCGCCTGGCTGGTGGCCGGTATCGGCGCGACGTTCGCCACCCAGTACGTGGTGCAGGCGGTGAATACCGTCAGCGACGGGCGCAAGGCCCAGCACGCGAGTTTCTACTGTGCCTTGATGTTGATTCCCTACGGCCTGATCGCCGCGATGGTGGGGATGTGCAGTGCGGTGCTGTTTCCGCAGATTCCCTCGTTGCAGGCCTTTCCGCAAATCCTCGGGCACATGCACGAATGGATGGCCGGGATCGTCGTTGCGGGACTGGCCGGGGCGCTGTTCGGCACCATGGCCGCGCTCACCATGGGCATCGCCACGTTGTTGCTCAAGGACTTCTATCAACCGTTCTTCAACCCACAACGTGATGATCGCAAGAACCTCAATTTTGCCCGGACCGCGACCATCATCGCCGGCCTGCTGCCCATCACGCTGGCGCTGTACGCCTCCGACGTTCTGGTGGTGACTTTCCTCGCCAAGGCCTTGCGTGCCTCACTCGCGGTACTGGTGCTGATGGTGTTTTACGCGCCGACATTCGGCACGCGGCAGGGTGCGTTCATCAGCATCATCGCGTCACTGATCATCACCATCGGCTGGTTCCTGACGGGCAATCCCTACGGCATCGACAACGCCTACATCGCACTGGCCACGCCACTCGTGATCATGACCCTGAGCCACTTGCTGCGGGGTGGCAAGCCCGAGCGAGCCGACAGCGCCAAACCCATCGGTGCGAGCGCAACCGGAAGCTGAACCCCAGCGATTTCAACGGGCGTGCCGTCGGGTGACCGGGCATGCCACCAGAACAATAATGACGAGGTAAGGCCATGCAGCCTGTGACTCTTTCCACCCCCGAAGCCGACATGGCCGGGGACCTGCCAGCAGGCGCCAGCCTGCGTGGTTGGCTCGACCATTTGCAGCGCCAGCAGCGCTTGGCAATGATACGCCCCGGCGTGGACCTGCGTTTCGGCGTTGCAGCGATTGCCAATCGCCTGGACGGCAAGAGCGCTTCACTGTTTCCCCAGCCTGGCGGCCACTCGATTGCGGTGGTGTCCGGCCTGCTGTCCGACCGGCAGTGGATGGCCGAAGCCATGGGCGTGGAGTCCGCTGAAGTGTTGGCGCGTTTCGAAGCCGCCAGCCTCAATCCGCTGCCGTGGCGCGAAGTCGGCGATGCAGCTTGTCAGCAAGTGGTGCATCGCGAGATCGACCTGAACAAACTGCTGCCAATTCCCACCCACAACGAGCACGACAGCGGCCCTTACATCACCGCTGGCCTGCTGATTACCCGAAACCCGCGCACCGGGGTACAGAACGTTTCGATTCACCGCTTGCAAGTGAGCAGCCCAAATCGCCTGGGCGCACTGCTGCTGCCACGCCATGCGCTGGCCTTCTTTCAGGAAGTCGAGGCGCTGGGAGAGGATCTGGACGTGGCGGTGGTCATTGGCGCTGATCCGCTGACCTTGCTGGCGTCCCAGGCCATCGTGCCGATCGATCACGACGAACTGGAAATTGCCGGTGCGCTGCATGGCCGGCCGCTGGCGGTGACGCGCTGTGTCACCAACCAGATTCGCGTGCCTGCCGATGCCGAGATCGTCATCGAAGGCCGGTTGCTGGCCAAGGCGCGGGAAATGGAAGGGCCGTTTGGCGAGTTTCCGCAGTACTACGGCGAGCGCGCCGAGCGCCATGTGATCGAAGTCGACGCCGTGACCCATCGTCACAACCCGATTTTTCACACCATCGTCGGCGGCGGCCTGGAGCACTTGCTGCTCGGCGGCATCCCGCGCGAAGCGACCATGCTCGCGCACTTGCGCCGCAGCTTTCCGTGCGTGCGTGACGTGCATCTGAGCAAGGGCGGAGTGTGTCGTTATCACCTTTATGTGCAGATCGACAAACGCTCCGAGGGTGAGGGCAAGAACGTCATCCTCGGTGCGCTGGGCGGTCACTACGACATCAAGCATGTCACCGTGGTGGATCTGGATGTGGACATTCATGACCCCACCGAAGTCGAGTGGGCGATTGCCACCCGCTTCCAGGCCGATCGCGACCTGGTGCTGATCCACGAATCCCAGGGCTCGAAGCTCGACCCGTCCACCCGTGACGGTGTTGGCTCGAAGATGGGCTACGACGCCACGGTGCCGCTGTCGGCACCGACAATGCGCTTCAAACGAATCCAGGTGCCAGGCCAACAGGAAGTCGAACTCGACAAGTTGGCGCACGCGGCCCCGCAGGACTGGCAGCGCGTGCTCCAGATGCACGATTGAACCCGGTGGCCGCTGGAGTTCGGCGGCCTGTTTCCGATAGTTCCAACCAACTCAAGACACGTCTTGCGTGAGGCAACCATGACCACGACAACAACAACTGCATCGCCAACCAGCGCCGCTATCGATACACCGCAGATTCCACCGGGCAAGGCCTTACTGGCGGCATTTGCCTCGACATTCGGCTGGGCGCTGGATTTGTTTGACCTGTTCATTCTGCTCTACGTGGCGCCGATCATCGGCCGCATGTTTTTCCCCTCGGACACCCCGACACTGTCGCTGGCCGCGGTATACGCCTCATTCGCCGTGGCCCTGCTGGTGCGCCCCCTGGGTTCGGCAATCTTCGGCGCGTATGCCGACAAGCACGGCCGCAAGCGAGCGTTGATGGTGTCGATGGTTGGCGTCGGTATTTCCACGGCACTGTTTGGCGCGCTGCCGACCATTCATCAGGCCGGCATATTGGCCCCGATACTGTTTCTGCTATTGCGGGTGATTCAGGGCATTTTCGTTGGCGGCATCGTGGCCTCCACTCACACCATCGGCACCGAATCCATCTCGCCGCGCTATCGCGGCCTGATGTCCGGGTTGATCGGTGGTGCCGGTGCCGGCATGGGCGCGCTGTTGGCGTCGTTCACTTACCTGGTGTTGTCGGAAATTTTCCCCGGGGATGAATTTGACGTCTGGGGCTGGCGCTTCATGTTCTTCTGCGGGCTGCTCAGCACGTTTTTCGGGCTGGTGATGTTCCGCTATCTGGAAGAAACCCCGGTCTGGCAGCAACTGCAACAAGCGCGCAAGACCAAGGGGCCGGAGGTAGTGGTCGTGTCGCCGCTCAAGCGTCTGTTTGGTCGCGAGTACCGCAGCGTGATGCTGGTCAATCTGCTGATTACATTCGGCGGCGGAGCAACGTATTACCTGGCCTGCGGTTATCTGCCGACCTTGCTCAACGTGGTCGCCAAAGTGCCCCATACGCAAACTTCGCAGATGCTCATGTACGGGTCGGTGGCAACCATTGTCGGAGCACTGGCCTTCGGTTACCTGAGTGACCTGATCGGTCGCAAGAAGACCTTCATGCTACTGGGTGTGATTAACCTGGTGAGCTTGCCGATGATGTTCCTCGGTGTCGCCGAGCCGGGTTCGCTGACCCGCACTGCGCTGTATTGCGTGGGCATCGCCTTCATGGGCGGGGCAATCATCGCGCCGATCCTGATCTTCCTCAACGAACGCTTCAGCACCGAGCTGCGCGCCAGCGGAACAGGATTGTCCTGGAACATCGGTTTCGCCCTCGGTGGCACCATGCCGACCTTTGTGTCCCTGTTCAGCAGCAGTCCCGCGCAGATCCCGATGGTGCTGGCGATTTTCGCCGCCGGCCTGTCGGTGATCTACCTGATCGGCAGCGTGGTGATTCCGGAAACCCAAGGCAACTTCAAGTAAAGGAAAACGCAATGAGCAGATTGAATGGAAAAGTCGCGATCATTACCGGTGCCGCGCAAGGCATCGGTGCCACTTATGCCCAGGCCTTGGCGGCCGAGGGTGCGACGGTGGTGCTTTGCGATTTGAACGCGCCTGACGAAACCGCTGCCGCGATCCGCAACAAGGGCGGTACGGCCCTGGCGATCGCTTGTGACGTGACCGACGGTGCTGCCGTGCAAGCGATGGTCGAGGAAGCCGTTGAGCAGTTCAGCGGTGTGCACGTGCTGATCAACAACGCCGCGTTGTTCGCCACCCTGGAGCTCAAACCGTTCGAGCAGACCAGCTCGGCGGAATGGGATCGGATCATGGCGGTCAATGTGCGCGGTTCCTTCGAGTGCGCGAAGGCGGTTATGCCGGTGATGCGCCGTCAGGGCTACGGCAAGATCGTCAACATTGCCTCGGCGACGGCCTTCAAAGGCGCGCCGATGATGGCGGCTTATGTCGCGTCGAAGGGCGCGGTGATTGCCCTGACACGCTCGATAGCGCGAGAAGTCGGCGACGCCGGCATCCGCTGCAACTGCCTGGCGCCCGGCCTGACCATGAGCGCCAACGTCCAGGCCAATGCCGCCTGGGCCGGGGATATTGTGCGCAACAACATTGCCAGCCGCTGCATCAAACGCGAAGCAGTGCCACAGGATCTGATCGGCGCGCTGCTGTTTCTGTCCTGCACCGACAGTGATTTCATGAGCGGCCAGACCCTTGTGGTCGACGGCGGTTCGGTGACCCATTGATTGAAGGAGGATTCATGCAAAGCCAACACTTCATCGATGGACAATGGACCTCAGCGGATCGTTGGACCGACAGTCTCGACCCGGCAAACGGCGAACTGATCGGGTGCTTTGCCGACGGCGGCGAGGCCGAAGCTGAAGCAGCGGTGGCAGCGGCTGCCCGAGCCTTCAACAACCCGCAATGGGCGCAGAATCCACGCCTGCGTCAGCAGCTATTGCTGGAGTGGGCTGCCGCCCTGAAGGCGCGTCAGGAGCAACTCGCGCAATTGCTGACCCGCGAGAACGGCAAGGCATTGGCGCAGTCCCGAGGGGAGATCGGCGGGGCGATTTCCGAGATTCTTTATTATGCCGGCCTGGCCCGGCACAACCCGGGGCACATGCTCGAGGTGGCGCCCGGCGAGTTCTCCAGCATGCTGCGCGAACCCGCCGGGGTGGCCGGGCTGATCATTCCATGGAATGCCCCGGCGGTGCTGCTGGTTCGTGCTCTGGCGCCAGCGATCGCGGCGGGTTGCACAGTGGTGATCAAACCCGCGCCGCAAACCGCGCTGTTCAATGCGGCGATGCTCGAGCCACTGTTCGCATTGCCAGGCCTGCCGGCCGGGGCGGTCAATCTATTTGCCGAGAGCGGGCATGCCGGGGCAGCGCATCTGGTGGCTTCGCCACGGGTGGACGTGCTCAGCTTCACCGGCTCGACAGCGACAGGCCAGCGCATCATGCGCGACTGCGCGGCGACTATGAAGAAGCTCTCGCTGGAACTGGGCGGGAAATCTTGCTGCCTGGTCTTTGAAGATGCCGATATTGCCGCCATCGCGCCGAAACTGGCAGCGGCGGCCACCATTATCTCTGGCCAGCAGTGCACTGCCGCCCGGCGCGTGCTGGTGCATGCCAGCCGTTTTGCCGAAATGAAAACCGCGCTGAGCGCCGCACTGGGGCAGATCCGCCTGGGTAATGGCCTCGATCCAGCGAAGAACATGGGACCGCTGATCGACTGGCAATCCCGGGACAGCGTTGAGCGGCGCATTGGCGAGGCGCTGGACAGCTGTGACGAAGTGCTGCTGACCGGAGGTCGCCCGCACGGTGAACTCAGCAAAGGCGCATTTCTCGCGCCGTCGTTGATCGCCCATCGCGACAGCAGCGCATTCTTTTGCCAGGAAGAAATTTTTGGCCCGTTGCTGGTGCTGGAGTCCTTCGAAGACGAAACAGAGGCTGTAGCGCGCGCCAACCATACCGAGTTCGGTCTGTCCGCGAGTGTCTGGACTGAACAGGGCGCTCGCGCCTGGCGTGTCGCTCGGGCACTGCGCAACGGTACGGTGTGGCTCAACGACCACAACAAATTGTTCGCCGAGGCGGAAACCGGTGGCTACCGAAAGAGCGGTCTGGGGCGCTTGCATGGCGTCGATGCGCTGCTGGATTTCAGCGAGCTCAAACACATTTATCAGAACGTCGGCACGCTTGGTTGAGCGCGAACGCGGGGGTGATCATGGAGCTGCGCCATCTGAAGTATTTTACCTGCCTCTACGAGGAGGGTTCCGTCACCCGGGCGGCGCAGCGCTTGAATATCGTGCAACCGGCGTTGTCGATGCAGATCGCCAGGCTTGAGGAAGAACTCGGGCAGACGTTGTTCGAGCGCAGCTCCAAAGGCATGGCGCCGACCGAGGCCGGAGATCAGGCTTATCGCTTGTTCATGCCGATCCTTGGCCAGCTGCTGGCGGCGCGTCAGACTCTGATCGACCGTAGCGGTCAGATTGGCGGTCGCATCAGCGCCGGGCTGATCGCGTCTGCCGCCAACAATGCGTTGGCCAGTACCCTGGCGCATTTTGTCGAGCATCACCAGCAGGTCGAACTTTGCGTCACCTCGGGCTACAGCCAGGAACTGATCGCGAAGGTCCTGACCGGCATGCTGGATTTCGCGGTCATCAACCAAAGCTTCCAGTATGAGCACCTGATCGGCCACGACATCTTCGATGAGGAATTACTGGTCGCCACCGGTGCAGCCAATCGCCTCAGCGGAGCGCTGCCATTGCCGTTGACCAGTCTGGCGGGGTTCAAACTGGTGCTGCCCTCGCGTCGTCACGGGTTGCGCAGGGTGATCGACCAACACCTTGCCGCCCAAGGCGTTGAAGTCACCCCGCAGTTGGAGGTGGATGATCTGGCGGTCATCGAGGACTTCTTGCGTCGCAGCGACTGGGTCAGCGTGCTGCCGGCAACCGTCCTGCATCGCGGATTGCACGAAGGCGCGTTGCGCGCCTATCCGCTGGCCGCACCCGGGATCAGCCGGCGCATGGTGTGTGTGCACGACGCGCGTCGACCACTGACCCCGGCGGCAATGTTGTTCATCGAGATGATCGGCAAAACCATGACCACCGCGCTCGACACCATCCATTTCTACAAAGAAGGTCCGATAGAGGAGGGCGACCATGGGCGCTCCGGGAAGTAGCCGGCCGCAGCGGCTGATCGTAGGAATTTCCGGTGCCTCTGGCGCCGTTTATGGCGTGCGTCTGCTGGAGCTGTTGCGCGACACGCCGATTGAAACCCATTTGGTGGTCAGCAAGTCAGCGCTGATTACTTTGGCCCATGAAACCGAGATGTCCTGGTCTCGGCTCAAGACCCTTGCTGACGTCAGCTACGTCAATCAAGACATCGGCGCGGCCATTGCCAGCGGCTCGTTCAAGACCATGGGCATGATCATCGCGCCATGTTCGATACGCAGCTTGTCGGAGATCGCCAGCGGCGTGACCTCGACACTGCTGACCCGCGCCGCCGACGTGGTGCTCAAGGAGCGCCGGCGCCTGGTGTTGATGGTTCGCGAGACGCCATTGCACCGCAATCACCTGCGTAGCATGACCGAGTTATCTGAACTCGGCGCAGTGATCGCTCCGCCAGTGCCAGCGTTCTATGCCAGGCCGACCAGCCTGGAAGACATGGTCGATCACACTGTAGGAAGGGTGCTGGACATGTTCGATATCGAACTGGGGGTCGTGCGTCGCTGGCGCGAACTGCCGGAGCGCGTAGCAACGCTGGATGAGGTGGTCGATGATTAAGTCACGCTCGGTGCATTCAGGCGGGGAGGCGCTCCAGGAATTCGCAGATCAGCTGCAAGGTCCGCTCGGTTGCTTCGGTCTGGGGAAAGTGTCGGCAGTTATCCAGCAACACACAACGGCACGGCCCAGGCACCTGTCGCTCGATGACCACCAGTTGCTCGGGTGTGGCGTAGTGGTCTTCGCGACCTTGAATGACCAGCAGCGGCTTTTCGATACAAGCCAACTGCGCTTCGAGATCGACCAGGGAAAAGTCCGGGTGCAACCAACTGTCGCTCCAACCGTGAAAAGCGCCGTCGACATTGGTCCCGTGGTGGCGTGCCAGGCGTTCGCGCAATTCGCCCTGGTGCCAGACCTCAGTGGTGTGGCGAATACCATCGAGGCTCTGCGCCTCGACAATCACGTGAGGCGCCAGTGCGATGCTGCCCAACACGCGCGGATCGTTGGCGGCGGCATAGGCGAGGACAATGGATGCACCGTCACTGTGACCGAGCAAGACCACTTGCGGCAGTTGCAAGGCATCGAGCAATTGCCGCAGTTCACGAGGGCCATCGCTGCTCAGGTAGTCCAGCGGACGCGGCAGGGTCACCGGGCTCGATTGCCCATAACCCTGACGGCTGTAAGTGACCACACCGCAACCGCTCGCCTGGGCCAGGCGCAGGGGAAAGTCTTTCCATTGGCTGGCGCTGCCCAGGCCTTCGTGCAACAGCACCAGCGTCGGTCGCGATGGGTCAGCCCCAGGCAGATGGCGATATTCCAGCTGCACTGGCCCAAGTTGCAAAAATTGTTGTGGCGACATGTTGAACCAACAATTGAACAGGATTGCTCGCAGGTTACCGTAAACGTAACCCTGCATGCAGCACCCCGCATTACTTGAGGTACTGAAAACATGCGCCATCTCGATGTTCAGGTGATCGACCAGGCACTGCAATGGGCACGGTCCGGACAGGCCCAGTGGCTGTGCACGGTGCTCTCCACCTATGGCTCGGCGCCGCGTGCGCCGGGTGCGATGCTGGTGACCAATGGTGCAGGTGAACACGTCGGCTCGCTGTCGGGTGGCTGCGTCGAAGAGGCGTTTCTCGAAAGCCTGACGCGTGGTGAATTACGCGAACCGGCGCAGATCGTCAGTTATGGCGACAGCGTCGAGCAACGCCACCGTCTACGATTGCCCTGTGGGGGTGTGCTGATCGTGCTGGTCGAGCACCGCGCTGCCAGTCTCGAATGGATCGCACACCTGGAGAGTCTGCAAGCGGCGTTACTGGGTCAGCGACGCCTGCTGCGTCACATCGAGCTGAGCAGCGGCGCCTTACGCCTGGACCCGGACACCGGACACGGCAGCGAACGGGTACAAGTCGTCGACGAAAGGGTGCGTATCAGCGTTGGACCGGCCTTGCGACTGATTCTGGCAGGGCTCTCGCCGGTCGCGGAAGTCTGCGCCAGTTTCGCCCGCGCCATCGGCTGCGAAGTCATCGCCTGCGACCCCCGGGAAGAGATGCTGCATGTCCAGCTCGAAGGCGTGGAGATGCAGCGCGTGCTGCCCTCGATGTTCATTGCCGCGGGAGGTTGCCACGCGGCGACCGCGGTGGTGGCGCTGACCCACGATCCGCGAATCGATGATCTGGCGCTGATGGAAGCGGTGCACACCCCGGCGTTCTACATCGGCGCAATGGGGTCCCAGGCAACCTCGGCCAAGCGCGCCGAGCGGCTCAAGCGCATCGGTGGTCTGACGGATGAACAGATCGCCCGTTTGCACATGCCCATCGGGCTCGATCTGGGCAGCAAGGCCCCGGCGGAAATTGCCCTGGCGGTTGTGGCCGATATCCTGCGCGTTTATCACGGCAAAGAACGCCATGCCTTATAGGGCGGTTTTTCCGACGAACGAGGGGGCTGCGAAAGTCGAGGTAGACGCTCGGTCATTCGCGGGCGATAGTGGCCAGCCAGGTGCTGCTGAACCCTTTCGTGATCGCCTGGGTCCGCAAACAGGTAGATGCCGCGATGATCCTGCATTGTGGTCAATAACGATATCGCTTCAAGCGAGCGGAGGAATCTGATGTCGATAGCCCAACGGGTTTTCCACGGCAGGTTTGGGCGGGTTGCCTTGCTGAATATGGATCATTCGCTGGTCACCCATACCCATTCCGAATGCCATGTGCTGGTCAAAGTGTCGGGCGAGGACACTTACTTCAACGTCAACGGTCGGCGGGTTCCGCTCAGCGATCGCACCGCGGTACTGGTCAACGCCTGGGAGCCGCATTTCTACGATCCGCAGCCGGGGGCCGGTGCCACCTTGATCCTGGCGCTCTACATCGAGCCCGCCTGGCTGGCCACTGCCCAGCAATCGTTGGCGCTAAGTGGTCGGCCGGACTTTTTTGCCCAGTCGTGCATCGAGCTGTCGAGCCGTAATCGCACCTTGGCCGACATCCTGGTCGCTGAAGCGCATGGCTGCGGGATCGTGCCGAAAGAGCGCCTGGAATTCATGCTGTTCGACTTCCTAATCGAACTGATCGAGGACTTTTCCAGCTGGCGGCATTTGTCGCAACTAGGGGCGCCAAACTCGGGTGAGTTCCGGGACGCGCGCGTGCGCCGTGGCACCGCCTGGTTGCTTGAGCACCTCGAAGATCCGAACCCGATCGACAACGCCGCGCGGGCTTGTGGTCTGTCCCGGGCGCACTTCTTTGCGCTGTTCAAGAAAGATACCGGCATGACACCGACGCTGCTGCTTAACGACGCGCGCATGCGCCGGGCTTTTGCCTGGCTTGAGCGTGAGCGCAGTGGAACATTGGGCCTGTTGTCGGAGAATCTCGGGTTCTCCGAGCAAGGTCATTTCACACGGTTTTTCCGTCAGCATATTGGTGCTTCTCCCAGCCAGTATCGGCGTGTAGTGGATTGTTACGCGCCGGTTTGAACCGGGAGGAGGGTGGTGGGTATTTTGGGTAATCTTTCCGGCGATGAAGTTGGGTTTTAATATTGAGGATTAGTAGCTTGGATAGTTGCAGGCGTTATTGGGTCTGCCACTCATTCGGGATGTCATCAATCTCATTTATGTGTTCTTCATGCTGCAACTCAAGTTTTATTCTGAGTGTTCGCAGTTTTCAGCGAGTCAGGAGTTCGACTCGCTGAGTTCAAATTGAATTTGTAATGGGCGGTCAGGAAGTTCTTCACGGGCGAGTTCGGCTCTACCGTCCTTTGCGATGCTCGCTTGTGCCCTGAAATAAGTAGCCGATTGTTCGAGGTCGATGAGGCGCTAAATAGAATGCTGTCAATTTCCCGCCATCATCCATCCTCTCACACCATGATGTTCACTCAGCTCTTTCATGACTCGGGCCGCGTCCTGCTTCTGTTTATAAGGGCCGATGACTACAAAGTTGTGTTCTTTACGCGCTACCGGCAACTCCAGCTGTTGAATGGCTTCTTTGGCGCGATGTCGGCTGGGTGTGTTCAACGCAATTTCAATCACCCACAGGCCGGATGAAGACGTGGCCAAGGCAGGTTTTTCAGCGTGGGAAATATAGCCGCCGCAAGTCAAGCACGGTCGTTCCAGCGTGATCAGCGATCCTGGCACGGTGCGAAAGACATGCCATTGCGGGTCAAACGTTTTTTTGCGGGCGAAGAGTGCCAGGAGCAGGCCGGTAAACGTAATCAGGCCGCTGAGCACAATCGTCCATTTGTGAGACGGTGTGGGCAATGAAGGCAGCGTAAGTACGGGTGATTCGGCTGGTTTTTCGAACAACGGCTGTAAGGCGTCAGCCTCCGTTGAATCGGGTATATCGAATCCGTTTTTCGCAATGGGGGCGAGCTCATCGAACTGTTTTGTACTGAGCTCTTTCGCCACTTTATGACTGGTTTCATCGAGTAGTTGTTCGAGCTTTGTCACTTTTTGCTGGATGTAGGAATTGTCGACGTTATTTTGACAAGTGGGTCCTGTGGACGTGTAGGTCCATAGGAATACTGATAGTTGCCCAAAAACGCCAGTGACCAGGAAGCCCAAGCCAAGCTTTCGCACGGCACTCTCTCCACATTGGGTGAATAGTAAGTTTTCCCATTTGTTTCTGATGAAACAGGGTTCAATTGTTGGTCCTGGATAATTAAGTTCTTGAGCGCGTCAGTGTGCCCAAGCGCCAAAATCATTTGGCTGCTTTTTGTTGTTTTAAAGTATATCGGGCTTGCACTTTATAGACTGTTGCTTAATGAAAAACGGCTCAGGGGGTCGAAAATAAACCGTATCAGATGGATGTCAGGGTGATCCATTAAAACACTTGTTTTTAAGATGAAGTCGTGACCAAAGTGCCTGCTCTCGGCCACCTTTTATCTCGACGCCAGCGGCAAGTAACGCTTCTCGAGATTAATCTGCTCCTGGCCGATTTCTGCCCAGGGTCACAGGGTTACAGGGTCATATTGGTCAAAGATCAACGCCCTGGGCCGGCAGGGCCCAGGGCAGGATGACTGCCTGGCATTCACAAAACCGGTAAATGCTGCAGGCAAGGCGAGGGCTTAGTTAACGATCACTTCGTCCAGTGCTTGCTCGAGGATATTGACCGTGCGCTCGATATTGTTCAGCTTTTCGAGCCCGAACAGGCCGATGCGGAAGGTCTGGAAGTCGGCCGGCTCGTCGCATTGCAACGGCACTCCGGCGGCGATCTGCAGGCCGTGGTTGGCAAATTTCCTGCCGCTCTTGATGTCGGCATCATCGGTGTAGCTCACCACGACGCCAGGGGCCTGGAAGCCGGCTGCGGCCACGCTCTTGATGCCTTTGCCGGTCAGCATGGCGCGCACCCGATCGCCCAGCGCCTGTTGTTCGTCGCGGACCTTGTCGAAACCGTAGGCTTGCGTCTCTTTCATCACTTCGTTGAATCGCGCCAGGGAATCGCAGGGCATGGTCGCGTGGTAGGCATGTCCGCCCTGTTCGTAGGCCTGCATGATCTGCAGCCACTTTTTCAGGTCGCAGGCGAAGCTGCTGCTTTGCGTTTGCTCGATGCGCTCGAGGGCCAGGGAACTGAACATCACCAGGGCGCAGCAAGGGGACGCGCTCCAGCCTTTCTGCGGTGCGCTGATCAGCAGGTCGACGGCGCATTTGTGCATATCGACCCAAAGCGTGCCAGAGGCGATGCAGTCCAGCACGAATAGGCCACCCACCGCGTGCACGGCGTCGCCGACGGCCCGCAGGTAGTCGTCGGGCAGGATAATCCCGGATGAGGTTTCGACGTGGGGGGCGAAGACAATCTGCGGCTTTTGCGCCGCAATGGCTGCCAGCACTTCGTCCAGAGGGGGTGGGGCGTAGGCAGCCTGGCGACCCGTCTCGACCGGTCGGGCTTTCAGCACCGTGGTGGCTGCCGGGATGTTGCCCATCTCAAGGATCTGGCTCCAGCGATAACTGAACCAGCCATTGCGTATCACCAGGCACTGCTGGTCGGTGGCAAACTGTCGCGCCACCGCCTCCATGCCGAATGTGCCGCTGCCCGGGACCACCGCAACAGCCTGGGCGTTGTAGACCTGTTTCAGGGTCTTGGAAATGTTCTTCATCACGCCTTGAAACGACTGCGACATGTGGTTGAGCGAGCGGTCGGTGTAGACCACTGAGTACTCGACCAGCCCCTCAGGATCGATACTGGGATATAGCTTTGACATGAAGTGACTCCTTTGGCAGAGATGTCATTGGTATCGACCCTGCCCTAAGCCTTGGCAAATGACAAGATTGCCGGGATTGAATGGCGAGTTCTGTCGAGCCGCAGGCATCAACCCATAGCTGTCAGGCTGACGCCTCTCACAGGCATTCGCGACTAGAATTTCACTGTCGGCCCTCCAAAAGCCAGGTCAGATTGTCCACCGTGCAGCGACAGGTCTCGAGCGTTGCTTCGGTCCATGGGAAACATCTATGACGAATCCGCAAGATAAAGGCGAATCCGACGAGGATTTAGGTCAGATGGTGATAGGGCGAGGACCCTGTACCTATCTATTGCTGCTCCTACTAGGATTGATCCTCCTGTTTCCCTTTCTTGAGGACGGCATAGTTGCTCGCACGTTGCTCGGCACTCTGTTTTCAATCGTGCTGCTCGTGGGCGCTTTCGCCACCAGGCAGACGCGGCGGGGGTTCATCCTCAAACTGGGCCTGGCGTTGCTTGGGGTTGGTCTTCAATGGTCGGCGTTGTGGGCTGGAAGTATCGCGATTCTTTTCGTTGCCGGGATAGTGTTTGCGGCGTCTCTTGCTGTCTCGTTCACAGGAGTGCTTCGCTATATCCTCAAGCGCGGCCCCATCACAGCCGACAAGCTGCATGGCGCGCTGGCGGGTTACATCATGCTGGCCTTCGTCTGGTCCTTCGTCTATGCCCTGGTCGAGATCTCCAGCGCTGGCTCATTCGGCCCTGCGCACCTCGACTTCGAACAGCCCGGCACTTTTTTCAAACTGATCTATTTCAGCCTCACGACGCTCACGACCACAGGTTTCGGTGATGTGCTCCCGTTGACCAACCACGCCCGCTCACTGGTGATGGTCGAGGAATTTTCAGGGGTCTTCTACGTTGGCGTGGTGATAGCGCGGCTTGCCGGTCTCTATCCGACGAACCAGACCCAGTGACTCTCGCGTTGCCTGGGTCGTATTTTATTCAGTTAGCACCTGCGACCAACTGCCAAGGCCGATTTTTGCGTGTCACGAAGGGCCGCTCCTGATTGTGAATTCAACCGGTCGATGCGACAGATTGGGTTTGATCGTTCCCACGCGCAGCAAAGGAATGCCGCCAGGGACGCTCTGCGTTCC
>NZ_APIO01000110.1:0-17899 GCF_000408945.1 Pseudomonas sp. G5(2012) | reverse complement strand
TGGGTCGCCGCGATGGGCCGTCCCTGGCCCAGCGCGGCTAAACCGGCGTCCTGCCGGTTTCCCCACTGCGCAATGCCTGCGTTCGGCCATCGTGGTTAACGGGGCGCCCGGATCAAAAGCCAAAGCGAGGCGGCCTTAAAGCCGACCTGACTTTTACGGGTGTACCTGGATCCCCTGTAGGAGCGAGCCTGCTCGCGAAAAACCCGAGAACACCACGGGGCACCAGACAACACGCATTATCAAAGGCTATCCAGGGATTGTTACAAAATCCGTCAAAGGTGTTTATCAAAACCACGCCTATATGAATCCCACCCCCGCGCCTAAAATTCGCTCCGCCAACCCGGCAAACTGAGTTAACCGAGTTACAGCCCCCACGAAGGCAGTTAACCCAAATCCAAGTAGTGCAGTTCCACACGCAACCTCAAAAAGGTTGCGTGACCCCCTTCGCCCTTAGAAAGGTAAATATTAAATGAAAGCTTTATTGGTACTGGCCCTCAGCAGTCTGTGCGCAACCGCCATGGCAGACGAGGCCCAGACTGATGTCGCGCAGCAACAACCGGCCATCGAGGATTACACTTACTCGATGCACCTGGACATCGCCAAAGTTATTTCAATGAGCGAAGTTCCCAATGTATGCGAAGTTGTCCCGATGAAAATGGAATATGACGACTCCAAGGGCCAGCGCCATATCCTGCGTTACAGCGTCATGGGTAACGGCTGCTCCAGCGGCTGATTGACTGCGCCGAATCCGGCCCACTCAGCCGCGTGCTGAAGGTCGATTCCAGCCCGGCTAACGTCGGGCTCAGTTGTGTCTGGACTGGTCAAAAAACGCCCACAAACACAAGATGTAGTAAAAAAGGCCACTTTCTGCTTACTTTTTGAACAAAACCGATACCCCGCCATTTTTACGAAAAAAAATCTTCACCCGCCAAAGCCCTGTAAACCCTCGCTCCGACCGAAAAACCCGCCCTCTCGACCGTGCCATGCGCGGATTCGCCCCACCACGACCGTGAAAATTTCCATATAATGCGGCCTTAAACGGGCCTGCAATATCCCCTTACAGGGATGAAAAGCCAGTCTGAAGCCCCGCAGCAGCATTCGATGCTGATTTGCGCCCATCAGTGGCTCTCGGAACCCCGTACAAAATTATGTTTATTTGCCTGCGTAGCACCGCTGCAAAAAACGATATCCAACGCGGCCAGCACCGCCGTGTGAAAAAACCAACCCTTCAATTTTCACACGGGCACACTGGCCCTCACGCAGGAGACGACACGTCATGCTGAGCTGGGACGAATTCGACAAAGAAGACACGGAAGTAGTAGCCAAGAGCGCCAACGCCGGCCACGCCACCGAAGCCAACATGGACCGTCTCGACAGCGCCGGCGGTGCCGCCGCCCTGGAAGCTCGCGCCGTGACCGCGTCTGACTCCGCTGCCGTCGCCCGCGCCAAGGCTGCCCTGGATTCCCTCGACGTCGCCGAAGGCCTCGCCGAACTCGAAGGCGCCTCCGCCCGTGTCGCTGTCGATGAAAAGCGCATGATCAACTGCCGTGCCGACCTCAACCAGCTCGTACCCTTCAAGTACGACTGGGCCTGGCAGAAGTACCTGGACGGCTGCGCAAACCACTGGATGCCGCAAGAAGTCAACATGACCGCCGACATCGCCCTCTGGAAAAACCCGGAAGGCCTGACCGACGACGAGCGTCGCATCGTGATGCGCAACCTCGGCTTCTTCTCCACCGCCGACTCCCTGGTTGCCAACAACCTGGTCCTGGCCGTGTACCGCCTGATCACCAACCCGGAATGCCGCCAGTACATCCTGCGCCAGGCCTTCGAAGAGGCGATCCACACCCACGCCTACCAGTACTGCATCGAATCGCTGGCCATGGATGAAGGCGAGATCTTCAACATGTACCACGAGATCCCATCGGTCGCGAAAAAAGCCACCTGGGGCCTGAAATACACCCGTTCGATCTCCGATCCGAAGTTCGAAACCGGCACCGTCGAAACCGACAAAGAGCTGCTGCGCAACCTGATCGCCTACTACTGCGTCCTGGAAGGCATCTTCTTCTACTGCGGCTTCACCCAGATCCTCTCCATGGGCCGCCGCAACAAAATGACCGGCGTCGCCGAGCAGTTCCAGTACATCCTGCGCGACGAATCCATGCACCTGAACTTCGGCATCGACGTGATCAACCAGATCAAAATCGAAAACCCACACCTGTGGGACGCCGAAATGAAGGAAGAAGCTTCGCAGATGATCCTGCAAGGCACCCAACTGGAAATCGAATACGCCCGCGACACCATGCCTCGCGGCGTGCTGGGCATGAACGCGGCGATGATGGAGGACTACCTCAAGTTCATCGCTAACCGTCGCCTGTCGCAGATCGGTCTGAAGGAAGAGTACCCAGGGACGACTAACCCGTTCCCTTGGATGAGCGAGATCATGGACTTGAAGAAAGAGAAGAATTTCTTTGAGACTCGAGTTATTGAGTATCAGACTGGTGGGGCGCTTAGCTGGGATTGATTTCCAAGCTAGCCACGATTTGACGACTTGAATCGGCAAATCGAACATCTGAAAGCCCTCGACTTGTTCGGGGGCTTTTTTATGGATTAGGAAAACTCCATTCGATGGGCTAGATAATGCGCCGGTAGGATCTTCTGTAAGAAACGCCGCTATTTCTTGTAGGAAAATTCGTAGACAGCCGTAGTGGCCACTCAGTATCGTCCGAGGGTTTTCAACTCTCGGCGATTCTATGAGCGAAACGATAAAAGACAGCGACTGGAGCGTTTCAGAGATCAGGGCCGCGGTGGATGCCTATCTAAAAATGCTCGCGCTAGAGCTAAGCGGTCAGAAATTCGTGAAGACTGTAGAAAATCTTGCTCTACGCGAAGCGGCCTTACCCACCCGCACCAAAGGCTCCGTCGAATTCCGGATGCAGAACATCTCTACGGTACTGATGAAGATGGATCGAGAATTCATCAAGGGGTATAAGCCTGCCAAGAACGTTGGTTCGAATGTTGAGCAGTTAATTCGGGCAGCGCTCACCGAACGAGGCGTTCAGCCCGGCGACCCCACCGCTCCGACAGCTGATGAACAAACGCTAGAGCGACGTGCTGCTGCGCTTCAAAAGCAAAAGATCAAGGAGCCGCCAAAAGGTATTAAAAAACCGAAACGAGCAGCAAGCTCTGGCACAGTCTATGTGCGTGATCCCGAGGTGCGAGCGTGGGTGCGAAATGAAGCCGAAGGTCATTGCGATGGCTGTGGCGAACCTGCTCCGTTTCAAAAACTTGGGTTGCCTTATCTGGAAGTCCACCACGTTAAGCCCCTCGCCGAAAAAGGCTCGGATCAAGTCACCAACGCCGTAGCACTCTGCCCGAACTGCCATCGTCGTTGTCATCATTCGAGCGACAGTGAGGAATTCACCGCTTCGCTTTACAAGAAGGTCACACGGCTGATTCCCGAGTAATCGAACTCTGTAGCGAGGTAACTTGCCGATGCAAGGATCAACCCTCCGTCCATGTCTGCATTACTGCAATGGCTCGAGCGCTTGCCGAAGTCGATCCTCCAGCGCCCATATCTCCCGCTTCACCTCCATGCGCCGCTCACGGGCGGCTTGAATGCGAGACTCGTCAAGGCCAGCGTAGCGGCGTAGCCAATGAACGATCATTTCCTCATCAGGGTGGTAATAGTCCTTGTGGCCTTTACTCCCTCTCAGGGTGTCATTCATATCACTGTCGAAGCGGCCAGCCGCGAATTCATCCGGGGGCAACGTGCCCCATTCGGCGGCGCAATCCTCGAATACCCAGGAAATCTCATTGAGGTGTTTTTGCGCTCCGCGATGGCCGCGTTTGTAAAACACCTGCTCGCGGCAACTCTCCTGGAAACGCTCCATCATCGGCTCGTCATCGACCCATTGAAGGATGTCGTGCTGGCCCGCATGGCGGACCAGGCCGTTTATCCAACGCTCGGCAAAACGATCGACAAAGCCTTCCAAATCGGCTTTTTTCGCGTGCGCGAAAATCATGCAGTACCGGGTTTGCACATGGATGACGAACAGCACGTGCTTGCGTTGAACGGTAATCGCGTGGACCAGCCACTGTTCGGCTGACGCATCAGGCGCATCGTCCTCAATAATGGGCGATGGTGGTTTACCCACCGGGGAGATTTTCTTGCCTTTGTGCACACGACTGAAAAAGTTGGCGGCGGCTTCGGTGCAATTGAAGATCAACATCCTGGTTCTCTGGTAGAAGGCGGGTGATAGCGGTTGTCAGTCCTGCTGCACTATCTCATCTGCCCATTCAATCTCATAGGGCTGGCGAACCACGTCAGCAATCTCTTCCCGAGCCGCTTCGCTGAGGACCGACAGCTCTGCATCGGTCAGCAAGTCGTGTCTGACCATCATTCTCAAAGCCATCAGTGCGCTAGAGCGACTGTAAGGATCGAAAGTCCGGACGATGTCTTTATCCCGGTCGCGCATCAGCCGATAAAGCATCCCATACCTGGCTTGAGCCGAAAGCGCACCATGCTCAGTGATGGTCTTGGCATCGGCCAACACACCCTGGCAGAAACGATCGAGCGCCAGCTTGCGCAGTTCCTTGAACTTCTTCCAGTCGCTTTCGATGATGGGCATGAGCATTACCTCTGCGAAGGATCTTTGACGAAGTAAAACGCATTCTTGCCGAAAAATCCTGTCGCATTCAGGTCACTGAGTCGGAGGGGCTGGAATTCGCCCCGACACCGCCAAAATCGAGATTGTCAGATTTTTTGTGTGCGGGACGGTTATGGCCTGCCCTCTTACCTGAATTTCACCAGCAAAGATCCAATCAACAGCCAAACACCACTACCAACCAACATGACAGCTTTTATTTTTAGTAGACGCTTCAGATGAGGAGGGAAGTTTTTAATATCCTCGGGGTCCAGTTCACCACTGCGGATTGATGCGTTTGGCATCATTACCATCCCGGCGATTTTTGCTACCAGCATAAGGCACCCAAACCATCCCTGAGTCCTCAGGCCCGGCCCCCAGATCGCGATATAGCGACTGTTCTTCAGGGCCCCCATCATCACATCCAGATGACGGCCTAAATATAGGGAGTACGCGATACCCACAACCCCCAGTAGGAATGGTCCCCCAACAACAGTTATGGAAACCCAGGTTGGCCACATGTCGATCATGGCGTTGAGCCTTCGTATATTTTTTCGCCTAAAAACTCTCCTCCATCACCACCACGGGTCGTACCCAGCCATGCCCCACCACCTATCAAGGTCGCAATGCAGACAACGCCCCCAATGCCTGTAGTGTATCCAAGCGCCAGGCAGACAGGCGCACTGGCATATTTGCCTAACTCTGCACCCACAATGCCACCAACGATGGACCCGATGAATTTTCCACCCTCAGTAAATCTAACCTTCTCGCAAGCCGCACCAGAATCCCCAACACAAACTTCCTGAATAGCCAGCAGCGAAGAAACCCCGCCAATACCAATGCCTATGTAACCACCGGTGCTCATGTACTTGGCAGCCCGACTGATCGCATTCACATGGGTGGCATAACCCGGTATCGGCCCCGGCGCCCCAGCCTTGTCCCAGTGATGCACCAGGCTACGACTGGAAATGCCGAGGGCGGTCTTCAATTTGGGGTGATCACCCAAGGTGGTCACACCACGAAGGCGCGTGGAGTTCAGCAGGTGGGCATCCAGCTGGGCGAGCAGACGCTGGCGCTCGGCAACAAACGGCTTCGATCTCAGGTTGCCATGCTGGCGATAGGTTTCCTGATGCAGGCGCTCTATGCCCTGGAGGGTGTCGCGCAGGCGGATCAGGTGCTTCTCCATTACCGCTGCGCTGACGCCGAGAACGGTCGAAGTATCGCCGGTAAAACTGGCAATTTCGGCGCCGTGGCGATACATGAACTCCGCTTCTGCTGGCGTCAGGGGATCGAGGGCTGCCTTGACCTGTTGCGCGGCCTGCATCAGCTGGGCTTCCTGGTAGGTGCAGGAACTGTTGTTCGGATCGCTCAGCACAATCATCGAACCGGCTTTGAGATCGCTTCGACCAGGGTTGAGCGCCTGGAACTTGTTCAGGGTGGCGTGTTGGCGCGAGGGGAAAAGCGCGGCCTCCAGTTGTTCGCGGCTCATGCTGTGGGGAACAACGTAGAAGCCCGGTTCCGGTAAGTCTGTTCTGTTGAATGCGGCTGGAGCCGGATGACTTGAAGGGGCGAAACCGGATTGACGTGGCACTGCCGGCTGAGTGCTAGCGGCGGGTGCGGTTGGCTCAGCCGCTCTTCTGGACACCGGCGGTGAAGCGTCCGCTTTCGTGTAAGTTGCCGTGAGTACCGTGGGGATCAGACTGGCCTTACAAGGGCAATTGCTGTAGCTATCCAGCGTGCCAGCCATGGGCCTTCCATGACTGGTCATGTACGAGATGCCACCGACGATCCGATACGTCTTCCTGTCCTTTCCACAGGTGACTCGATCACCATCGCAGGCGTGGGCAACGCCATACATCATGATCCGGGTGTCACCATCGAGAACTGTGCCGCCACAGGTGGTTCGGTCATTCAAACCGATGAAATGTCCTTCTCTCATTGAATTTCTTCTCCATGACTTCCGGTCGAGTCCAGAAGGTTTACGACGAGGGGTTGCGACCGTCAGTTGCGTCAGCATTCAAGCAACGCCGAACTGAGACAGCCTTGGGCAGCGCCAGACTTGATCGCTCAGTCCGCGATAGATGGAAGAAAATCCTTAACCATCGACTCCCCTTCGCGCGCAACAAACACCAAGCCGTCCTGCGGCGTATTGATGATCTCGTCGCCATTGCTGAGCAAGCTGCCGACCAACGCCACATCATTGTTAACCTGCCCGGCGCCTGTGATGATCTGCGCCGTACTGCCATCGACATACATGACGTAGTCGCCTTTGCGCGCTCCATGCACCGACTGTCCATTTTCCAGCTTGAACTCCTGCAGTCCGGTCCCTTGCTGGATCACTCCGCCGTTACGGGTATGACTGCCCTCGGTGGCAAAGCGGAAGATGGCGATGGCGGGATGTCATCAAGGTATGCCTGCTGTTCGCGAACAGTCGCCTGGGTTTCCTCATCGAATCGCGCAATGTGCTGCTCAGTGAAGTGCGGGGTGTCCAGGCTGCGGAGGTATTCTGGGGAAACAGCATTGCCATACAAGAACTAAAAGGGTGCATTCATTTCAAACTCCTTATCCTTGGAAGGGTGTTCAGAAATAATGCAGCGGACGCTAACAGCGTTACGACCCTCACGGCAGGGTCAAAAAGACGATTCAGAAGTTTCTCCAGAAGAAACAATCCTTTTCCTACAAAAGGGTCTGTCCATGGAGGCCACGTGGATGAATCAACCCTCAGTCCGGCCGACTCAACGAAGTCCACAACAACTGCGCCGCATACCCCCGATACGGCCGCCACCCCTCAGCCCTCTCCAGCAACTGCCGAGCCGTCACCGGCCCACCCTCCAATGCCGCCAACGCATTGATCAGCCCAACATCCCCATTCGGCAACCCATCCATTTCCCGCAACTGCCGCAGGGCAATGTACTGCGCCGTCCAGTCGCCGATGCCGTACAACGCCAGCAACCGCGCCACCCCGCCGTGCCGACCGGGTTCAAACAACAGGGGATCATCGATCACCGCCTGGGCCACGCCAGACAGCGTACGGCCTCGGCTTTTCGGCATCCCCAATGTCGCAAGGTCCGCCGCCGCCAGCTCCGCCGCTTCGGGAAACACATGGGTCAGGCCACCGCGCGGCGAGCTCAAGGGTGTGCCGTATTGCGCCACCAGCTTCCCGGCCAGTTTGATAGCCGCGCCCACGGTAATCTGCTGCCCCAACACCGCGCGGATCGCCAGTTCCAGTCCGTCCCACGTCCCCGGTACGCGCAGCCCTGGGCGGTCTGTAATTAGTCGTGCCAGCAGTGGGTCAGCCGACAGATGCTGTTGCATGCTGATCAGGTCGGCATCCAGATCAAACATCCGCCGCAGCCTGGCGACAATCTCGGGCACTGCGCTGGCGTCGGGAAAGTCCAGCGTCAGTTCCAGTGAGTCCGCCGTCGCAGGCCCGATAGCGAGCGTGCCGTGGACCCCGTTCAAGCCGATGCTGCGTGAGTAGACGTCGCCGACCACTTCTTCCATTCCAGTGATCGCCCGCGCCGACAGGAACCCCACCATCGCGCGCCAGTCGTAGGGCGCCTGGAACGCCAGCAGTAACTTCACAGGCTGAGCACTCCGCTGTACAGCGCATACGCCGCCAGTCCGGCAGCGCTGATGACACAGGTAAATATGCCCTTCTCGAGGGTGGTGAACAGCGGTTTGCCCTGTTCATGCCTGGCCTTGGCGAACAGGATCACGCCGGGCGCGTAGAGCAGCGCCGAGAGCAGCAGATACTTCACGCCACCGGCATACAGCAACCACACGGCATAGCTCAGGGCGATGCCGCCGATCAGCAGGTCCTTGGTGCGTTCGGCGGAGGCGTGTTCATAGGTTTCACCGCGACCGCTCAGCAGCACCGCATAAGCCGCCGACCACAGATAGGGCACCAGGATCATCGATGAAGCGAGGTAGATCAGGCTGGTGTAGGTGCCGGCGGAAAACAGGGTGATCAGCAGAAACAGCTGAATCATCATGTTGGTCAGCCACAGCGCATTGACCGGCACATGGTTGGCGTTTTCCTTGGTCAGGAATGCCGGCATGGTCTTGTCCTTCGCGGTGGCGAACAGGATCTCCGCACACAGCAATGCCCAGGACAGCAACGCGCCCAGCAGTGAGATCCCCAGGCCGATACTGATCAGCAACGCGCCCCACGGGCCGACAATATGCTCGAGCACCGAGGCCAGCGACGGGTTCTGCAAGGTGGCCAGTTCCGGCTGACTGAGGATCCCCAGCGACAGCACGTTGACCAATACCAGCAGCGCCAGCACCCCGAGAAAACCGATGACCGTGGCCCGGCCCACATCCGCGCGCTTTTCCGCCCGCGCCGAGTAGACACTGGCGCCCTCGATGCCGATGAACACGAACACGGTGACCAGCATCATGTTGCGCACCTGGTCCATCACGCTACCGAAACTCGGGTTGCTGCGGCCCCAGATGTCCCGAGTGAAGATATCCGCCTTGAACGCCACGGCGGCGATCACGATGAACATGATCAGCGGCACGATCTTGGCCACGGTCGTCAACAGGTTGATGAAAGCGGCTTCCTTGATCCCGCGCATCACTATGAAATGCACCGTCCACAGCAGCAAAGACGCACAGGCGATGGCGGTCGGGGTGTTGCCTTCGCCGAACACCGGAAAGAAAAACCCCAGGGTGCTGAACAGCAGCACGAAATAGCCGACGTTGCCCAACCAGGCACTGATCCAGTAACCCCAGGCCGACGAGAATCCCATGTAGTCGCCGAAACCGGCCTTGGCGTAGGCGTACACCCCCGAGTCCAGTTCCGGCTTGCGATTGGCCAGGGTCTGGAAGACGAAGGCCAGGGTCAGCATGCCGACGGCCGTAATGGCCCAGCCGATCAGGATCGCCCCCGCATCGGCCTTGGCCGCCATGTTCTGCGGCAGGGAAAAGATACCGCCGCCAATCATCGATCCGACGACCAGGGCGATCAGTGCGCTCAGGCGAAGCTTTTGCGTCGATTGCGACATGGCGGCGTCTCCAGTTACCAGGGGCGGCCATTGCCGCAAGATCGTCACATAACCTGCGTTAACTAAATGGATGAAGCGTAATGACGTTTATTGGATAACGCCAACAAACGCCCATCCAAGTGCCAGATAAAACCCAATAGGCATCGATATATTTTTTTGCTTTATACAACTTTTTGGATAAGCCAATTCCGTTCTGACAACCCTCCGCGGAAATTTGCGGATTGGCAAAAACGGGCTAGCTTCATAAGTCGCAAGGAAAGCGAAAAAGTTTCAACAAAAATTCAACGAAGCCTCTGGGACAAGCATTACAGGCATTAGCTTTGTATGAGCGATTTTTTGGTTATTCACAATGGAATGTCGACCTGCACTGATCTAAGTCAGTCCACTCAATGGCGGGCGGACCTAGTCTGTTGCCTCTCTCCTCCTGCAATGGAGTCATGCAATGTCTGAAACTCCCGGAAAACTGAAACTCGGCGCGCTGATTGCCCTGGTCGTCGGTTCGATGATTGGTGGCGGCATCTTTTCCCTGCCGCAAAACATGGCGGCCAGTGCCGATGTCGGCGCCATTCTGATTGGCTGGGCGATCACCGCCGTCGGCATGCTCACCCTGGCCTTTGTCTTCCAGACCCTGGCCAATCGCAAGCCCGACCTGGATGGCGGGGTCTACGCCTACGCCAAGGCCGGTTTCGGCGACTACATGGGTTTCTCTTCGGCCTGGGGTTACTGGATCAGTGCCTGGCTGGGCAACGTTGGTTACTTCGTCCTGTTATTCAGCACCCTGGGTTACTTCTTCCCGGTGTTCGGCGAGGGCAATACCGTCGCCGCCGTGGTCGGTGCGTCCGTGTTGCTGTGGGCCGTGCATTGGCTGGTACTGCGGGGAATCAAGGAAGCGGCATTCATCAACCTGGTGACCACGATCGCCAAGATCGTACCGCTGATACTGTTTGTGCTGATTACGATTTTCGCCTTCAAACTGGAGATCTTCACCGCCGACATCTGGGGCCTGAAGAATCCGGACCTTGGCAGCGTCATGAACCAGGTGCGCAACATGATGCTGGTCACCGTGTGGGTGTTCATCGGCATCGAGGGCGCGAGCATTTTCTCGGCCCGGGCGGAAAAACGCAGTGATGTGGGTAAGGCCACGGTGATCGGGTTTATCACCGTGCTGCTGATTTTGGTACTGGTGAACGTGCTGTCGCTGGGCATCCTGACCCAACCGGAACTGGCCAAGCTGCAGAACCCGTCGATGGCCGCTGTGCTGGAACACGTGGTGGGTCCTTGGGGGGCGGTGTTGATCAGCGTCGGCCTGATCATCTCGTTGCTCGGAGCCCTGCTGTCGTGGGTGCTGCTGTGTGCGGAGATCATGTTCGCCGCCGCCAAGGATCACACCATGCCGGCGTTCCTGCGCAAGGAAAACGCCAACCAGGTACCGGTCAACGCCCTGTGGCTGACCAATGCCATGGTCCAGATATTCCTGGTCATCACGTTGTTTTCGGCCAGCACCTACCTGTCGCTGATCTACCTCGCCACTTCGATGATCCTGGTGCCTTACCTGTGGTCGGCGGCGTACGCCCTGTTGTTGGCCGTGCGCGGCGAAACTTACGAAGGCGCGGCGAGCGAGCGTCAGAAGGACCTGTTCATTGGTGCCGTGGCCCTGATCTATGCGGTCTGGCTGCTGTACGCCGGCGGCATGAAATACCTGCTGCTCTCGGCCCTGCTCTATGCGCCCGGCGTGATCCTGTTCGCCAAGGCCAAGCTGGAACTCAAGAAACCGGTTTTCACCAACGTCGAGAAGCTGATTTTCGCCGCGGTGGTCGTCGGCGCCCTGGTGGCGGCCTACGGTCTCTACGACGGCTTCCTGACCCTGTAACACGACTGATTTGCCATCTGGAGGTTCACTGAAATGACCACGGAAAAAGTTAAGTACGGCGTCCATTCCGAAGCCGGCAAACTGCGCAAAGTCATGGTTTGCTCCCCAGGGCTCGCCCATCAGCGCCTGACCCCGAACAACTGCGACGAACTGCTGTTCGATGATGTGCTGTGGGTGGCACAGGCCAAGCGCGACCATTTCGATTTCGTCACCAAAATGCGTGAACGAAATGTCGATGTACTGGAGATGCACAACCTGCTGACCGACATCGTCGCCATCCCCGAAGCGCTGGACTGGATTCTCGAGCGCAAGATCACCGCCGATTCGGTGGGCCTGGGCCTGATCAATGAAACCGGCTCGTGGCTGCGCAGCCTGGAACCGCGCAAGATCGCCGAATTCCTGATCGGTGGTGTCTCGGCCGATGACCTGCCGGACAGTTTCGGCGGCAAGACCATCCAGATGTTCCGCGAATTCCTCGGCCACTCAAGCTTCATCCTGCCGCCGCTACCCAACACCCAGTTCACCCGCGATACCACGTGCTGGATCTACGGTGGCGTCACGCTCAACCCGATGTACTGGCCGGCACGTCGCCAGGAAACGCTGTTGACCACCGCCATCTACAAATTCCATCCGCAATTCACCAACGCTGAATTCCAGATCTGGTACGGCGACCCGGACAAGGACCATGGCAGTTCCACGCTGGAAGGCGGCGATGTGATGCCGATCGGCAACGGCGTGGTCCTGATCGGCATGGGCGAACGCTCGTCCCGCCAAGCCATCGGCCAACTGGCTGTCAGTCTGTTCAAGCACAAGGCCGTGGAAAAAGTCATCGTCGCCGGCCTGCCTAAATCCCGCGCGGCGATGCACCTGGACACCGTGTTCAGCTTCTGTGACCGCGATGTGGTGACCATTTTCCCGGAAGTGGTGAACCAGATTGTCGCCTTCACCCTGCGCCCCGATGAAAGCAAGCCGGGCGGCATCGATATCCGCCGCGAAGAAACCAACTTCCTCGACACCGTGGCCAAGGCCCTCAACCTCAAGGCCCTGCGCGTCGTCGAAACCGGCGGCAACAGTTTCGCCGCCGAACGCGAGCAATGGGACGACGGCAACAACGTGGTCGCCGTGGAGCCCGGTGTGGTCATCGGCTACGACCGCAACACCTACACCAACACCCTGCTGCGCAAGGCCGGTGTGGAAGTCATCACCATCAGCGCAGGCGAACTGGGACGCGGTCGCGGCGGCGGCCATTGCATGACCTGCCCGATCATCCGCGATCCGATCGACTACTAACCTATCAGCCTTGGCCCGCACCGACCGAGCGCGGGCCAACGGGATAACCGACACCTTAGGAGATCCAAAATGGCGTTCAATATCCATAACCGCAATCTGCTGAGCCTGGAACACCACACCCCTCGCGAATTGCGCTACCTGCTCGACCTGTCCCGCGATCTCAAGCGGGCCAAATACACCGGCACCGAACAGCAACACCTCAAGGGCAACAACATCGCGCTGATCTTCGAGAAAACCTCGACCCGCACCCGCTGTGCGTTCGAAGTCGCCGCCTATGACCAGGGTGCCAATGTCACCTACATCGACCCGAACTCCTCGCAGATCGGCCACAAGGAAAGCATGAAGGACACCGCCCGCGTGCTCGGGCGCATGTATGACGCCATCGAGTACCGTGGCTTCAAACAGGAAATCGTCGAGGAGCTGGCCAAGTTTGCCGGCGTGCCTGTATTCAACGGCCTGACCGATGAATATCACCCGACACAAATGATCGCCGACGTGCTGACCATGCGTGAACACGCCGACAAGCCGATCCACGAAATCAGCTATGCCTACCTTGGGGATGCGCGTAACAACATGGGCAACTCGCTGCTGCTGATCGGCGCCAAGCTGGGCATGGACGTGCGCATCTGCGCGCCGAAAGCCCTGTGGCCGGCGGACGACCTGGTGGCTCGCTGCAAAAAATACGGAGAGGAAAGCGGCGCGCGCATCACTCTCACCGAAGACCCGAAAGCGGCGGTCAAGGGCGTGGACTTCATCCACACCGACGTCTGGGTCTCTATGGGCGAGCCGGTTGAAGCCTGGGCCGAACGCATCCAGCAATTGCTGCCGTATCAGGTGAATGCCGAGCTGATGAAAGCCACCGGCAACCCGCGCACCAAGTTCATGCACTGCCTGCCGGCCTTCCACAACAGCGATACCAAGGTCGGCAAGCAGATTGCCGAGCAGTACCCGCACCTGAAGAACGGCATCGAAGTGACCGATGACGTGTTCGAGTCGCCGGCCTGCATCGCTTTCGAGCAAGCGGAGAACCGCATGCACACGATCAAGGCGATTCTGGTGTCGACACTGGCGGATCTGTAAGGACTGAAGCCCCCTCCATCCGATCGTTCCCACGCTCTGCGTGGGAATGCCGCCACGGACGCTCCGCGTCCGATGTGACGCGGAGCGTCACGGGATGCATTCCCACGGGGACCGTGGGAACGATCAAACTGAAAGGACATGCACCATGCGTATCGTCGTTGCTCTGGGCGGTAACGCCCTGCTCCGCCGGGGTGAACCCATGACCGCGGACAACCAGCGCGCCAATATCCGGATCGCCACCGAGCAGATCGCCAAGATCCATCCCGGCAACCAACTGGTCATCGCCCACGGCAATGGCCCGCAAGTCGGCCTGCTATCGCTGCAAGCGGCCGCCTACACCTCGGTGTCACCTTACCCGCTGGACGTCCTCGGCGCCGAAACCGAGGGCATGATCGGCTACATCATCGAACAGGAGCTGGGCAACCTGCTGGACTTCGAGGTGCCCTTCGCCACCTTGCTGACCCAGGTCGAAGTCGATGCCAACGACCCGGCCTTCCAGAAACCCAGCAAACCCATTGGCCCGGTGTACGGCAAGGCCGAGGCAGAAAAACTGGCTGCCGAAAAAGGCTGGGCCATCGCCCCCGACGGCGACAAATTCCGCCGCGTGGTCGCCAGCCCCAAACCCAAGCGCATCTTCGAAATCCGCCCGATCAAATGGCTGCTGGAAAAAGGCAGCATCGTGATCTGTGCCGGCGGTGGCGGCATCCCCACCATGTACACCGCACCCGGCAAACTTGAGGGCGTGGAAGCTGTGATCGACAAAGACCTGTGCTCGGCGCTGTTGGCCGAACAGCTGGAAGCCGATCTGTTGGTGATCGCCACCGACGTCAACGCCGCCTTTATCGATTTCGGTAAACCGACGCAGAAAGCCATCGCCCAGGCGCACCCCGACGAAATGGAAAAGCTCGGCTTCGCCGCTGGCTCCATGGGACCGAAGGTGCAGGCAGCCTGCGAGTTCGCACGCCATACTGGAAAAGTCGCGGTGATCGGCTCTCTGGCGGACATCGAGGCGATCGTCCAGGGCAAGGCTGGCACACGCATCAGCACAGCGACACCTGGCATTACTTACTTGTAAGGAGAGAAGTCCATGGCACAGTTTGAGCCAGGTCACTTGCACATCGAGCGTCATGCGCTGACACCGGACGATGTCAGTTACAACGTGCACCTCGACTATGAAGTCAGCACCAATGACAAAGGTGAAAAAGGCATCCTGTTCACCATGCATGGCAACATTCAAGGCAAGGACATGTCAGAGCCCTTCTTCCTGCCCAAGGAGGAGGCCTACAACTTCGCCAGGGATGTGACGAGAATTGCCGAGAAGTACGGGATTCCGAAGGCACACAGCCAGATCGGCTCGATCCACAAGCACTACGACTTGATGTTCGAAGACATCCGGCAGCAGTTGAATATGAAATCCGGTGATCCGGTAAACCCCGAACACTTCGAGTAACCCGAACACACGTTCTGTGCTCAACCCAAACCACTGTGGGAGTGGGCTTGCTCGCGAAAGCGCTGTATCAGTCGCCATCCTCGTTGACTGACACGACGCCTTCGCGAGCAGGCTCGCTCCCACAAGGGTCTAACCCCCGGCATTGAAGTCCACGCAGGATTTCACCATTAGCCCGCCCCAAGGCATACTTGCCACCCTCCGCACGCCAGAACCCAAAACTGCACCATGCGTATCCACGTCAGCTTCATCGATCGCGTCGGCATTACCCAGGAAGTCCTGGCCTTGCTCGGTGGACGAAACCTCAACCTGGATGCGGTGGAAATGGTTCCGCCCAACGTCTACATCGACGCGCCGACCCTGAGCCCCGAAGTGCTGGAAGAGTTGCGTGATGCGCTGTTGAGCGTGCGGGGCGTACAAGCCATGACCGTGGTCGACATTCTTCCCGGGCAACGTCGGCACCTGCAGCTCGATGCGCTGCTCGCGGCGATGACCGACCCGGTGCTGGCGCTGGACAGCGCTGGCAAGGTGCTGCTGGCCAACCCGGCGTTGATTGCCCTGTACGGTCGCGAGCCGGCCGGAGAAAGTGTCGCCGACCTGTTTGCCGATCCGGCGCTGCTCGATGCGTTGCTCGAACACGGTTTTCGCCTGCCGTTGCGAGAGATCACCGTCAACGGCCAGACCTTGTTGCTCGACGCCACGCCGATCACCGACGCTGGCGCCCTGTTGACCCTGTATCAACCCAATCGCATCGGTGAGCGCCTGTCGGCATTGCACCATGATCACGCTGAAGGCTTCGATGCGTTGCTGGGCGAATCGCCGGTCATTCGCACGCTCAAGGTTCGCGCGCAGCGGGTGGCGGCACTCGATGCGCCGCTGTTGATCCAGGGCGAAACCGGCACCGGCAAAGAACTGGTGGCGCGGGCTTGCCATGCCATCAGCGCCCGCCACAACGCACCGTTCCTGGCATTGAATTGCGCGGCACTGCCGGAGAACCTCGCCGAAAGCGAACTGTTCGGCTACGCCCCCGGCGCCTTTACCGGGGCACAACGGGGCGGCAAGCCGGGGCTGATGGAACTGGCCAACCAGGGCACGGTGTTTCTCGACGAAATCGGCGAAATGTCACCGTACTTGCAGGCCAAGCTGCTGCGATTCCTCAACGATGGCAGCTTCCGTCGGGTGGGCGGCGACCGCGAGGTCAAGGTCAACGTGCGAATCCTCAGCGCGACCCACCGCGACCTGGAGAAAATGGTCAGCGAAGGCTTGTTCCGCGAAGACCTGTTTTACCGCCTCAACGTACTCAATGTCGAAGTCCCGCCCCTGCGCGAACGCGGGCAGGACATCCTGCTCCTGGCCCGCTATTTCATGCAGCAGGCTTGCGCACAGATCCAGCGCCCGGTCTGTCGCCTGGCGCCGGGCACTTACCCGGCGCTGCTCGGCAACCGCTGGCCGGGCAACGTGCGGCAACTGCAAAACGTGATTTTCCGTGCAGCGGCCATTTGTGAAAGCAGCCTGGTGGACATTGGCGACCTCGACATCGCTGGCACCTCGGTGGCACGCCAGAGCGATCAGGATATCGACAGCCTGGAGCAGGCCATGGATGAGTTCGAGAAAACCCTGCTGGAAAAGCTCTACGTCAGCTACCCCTCGACCCGCCAACTGGCCAGCCGCCTGCAAACGTCTCATACCGCCATCGCTCATCGATTGCGCAAGTACGGCATCCCCAAACAGCCTTGAAATTGATCGTTCCCACGCTCCGCGTGGGAACGATCGATTCAAAAGCGACCTCCACCTGTACTGAAAGCGCTACAGCGGAACGATATCGCTACACCCCTCTGCAACCAGCCCTGCGCAAGGCTTTGATCCACTTCAGCTTTTTTCTCCTGCTGCGGCCGTAGCGATTTCGCTACAGCCTGCGAACTCAGCTTGACCTAATATAATCTTAACTTGTTGATTTATAACAATAAAACAACATTGGCCGCCTTTTTGCTTAGTAAGCCCCATAAACCAGGGCATTGCCCAAGCATTCAATCGCGTCCACCAGACGAGTCTGGCCCCCTTAGGAGTTTCCATGAGCGAGTTGCGTTTTACTGAAGATCACGAATGGCTGCGCACCGAAGCTGACGGCACTGTCACAGTCGGCATCACCGCTTTCGCGCAGAACGCTCTGGGCGACGTGGTTTTCGTACAACTGCCAGAGTTGCAGTCCTACGACAAAGGCGCTGAAGCAGCCACCGTGGAATCGGTAAAAGCCGCCAGCGGCGTGTACATGCCACTGGACGGAGAAGTGCTGGAAGTGAACCCGGCGCTGGACGCCAGCCCTGAGCTGGTCAACGAAGATCCGCTGGGCGAAGGCTGGTTCTTCCGTTTCCAGCCCGCTGACGCTGCCGCTATCGGCCAACTGCTGGATCAGGACGCCTACGACCGCCTGATCAAAGCCCAAGCCGAAGCCTGAGGAGCCTGCCATGACTATCAATCTCAGCACCGCCAATGAATTCATCGCCCGCCACATCGGCCCCCGCGCCGGTGACGAGCAAGCCATGCTCAACACCCTCGG
>NZ_APIO01000109.1:0-18698 GCF_000408945.1 Pseudomonas sp. G5(2012) | reverse complement strand
GTAAGAGCGAAACCATAAGCGGCCGTTACCACAGGAATGGATATGTACGCAGTCAACAAAACATAGGTCGGCCTTCTCCGGCAAGCCTGGCTCCTACGGGGTGGTTTTTTCAGTCGCCGTTAGGGCGCAAATCAACCCGCCAGGCCGACAAACATATCCTGCACGTCGTCATGGTTATCGAGCCCTTCAAGGAACGCTTCGACCTCAGCCATCTGCTCGTCGCTCAGGCCGCTGACCGGGTTCTTCGGCTGGTAGCCCAACTTGGCCGACAACACGGTGAAACCTTGCTCAGGCAGGGCTTTTTGTACCGCGTCCAGGTCCGTAGGTTCGGTCAGGAACAGCGTCGCGCCGTCTTCGCCCGGTTCGAAATCCTGGGCACCGGCTTCGATGGCAGCCATTTCCGGATCGGCGTCCGGAGTGTCCGGCGAGGCCTCGATCATGCCCACGTGGTTGAAGTCCCAAGCCACCGAACCGGAAGCGCCCAGTTGGCCCTTGCGAAAAGCAACGCGGATTTCAGCGACGGTACGGTTGATGTTGTCCGTTACGCACTCGACGATCAGCGGCACCTGGTGTGGCGCGAAGCCTTCATAGGTCACGCGATGGTATTGCACGGTTTCGCCCAGCAGACCGGCGCCTTTCTTGATGGCGCGATCCAGGGTTTCCTTTGGCATCGAAGCTTTCTTGGCCTGTTCGACCACCAGACGCAGGTGTGCGTTGGTGGCGGTATCGGCACCGTTGCGCGCAGCAATGGTGATTTCCTTCACCAGTTTGCCGAAGATCTTGCCCTTGGCGTTGGCTGCCGCTTCTTTGTGTTTAACCTTCCACTGTGCGCCCATTACTCACTCTCTTGTCTATGGCGCCGAAACATCTATTGGCCGACGCATGGCGCCAAGTTTATACGGCCTAAAGTTGGCAATCGACCAAAAAATCTCAGGCTCATCCAAGGATCGGCATCTTTACCGATGGTTGTAGGGCAATTCTGAAATTTCGATTGGCGATGTCCACAAGGCATGCGGGTTTCGTACTCTCTGTGGCCGTACTCCATGGTAGAAGCGCGTCCGATGCACAACGACAAGGAAAGTCCCTACACCCTGACACTCCTCGACGACCACCTGAGTTTGCAAGTAGTGCAGTTCAGTGGGCACGAGGCCGTCAACCAACCCTATCGATTCAATATCGAAGTGATTGGCCTGGCACCGGCCCTCAACCTTGAACGGCTGCTGCAACAATCGGCGTTGCTCGACCTTGGGCAAGGCCAGGGCATTCATGGCGTATTGCACAGCGCCAGCTGCGAACACCGGGGGCAAGGACGGGTGAGCTATAAACTGGTCCTGGTGCCGGCCCTTCAAGCGCTGGATCGATACCCATCGCGGCGGATCTTCCAGCACCTCAGCGTGCCGATGATCCTGCGCCAGCTGCTGGAGGAACATGACCTGCCCGCCGACAGCTATCGCCTGGAGCTGGCAGACGGGCAGTATCCCCTGCGGCCTTTTTGCATTCAGTACGAGGAAACCGACTTGGCCTTGCTGCAGCGCCTGTGCGAGGAGGAAGGCATTCACTATCACTTCGAACACCGGCGTGACAGTCATGTACTGGTGTTGGCCGACGACAACATGAGCTTTCCCCAGGAGCCGCTGCTGATGCCTTTCCAGGGCGATGAACCGGGCGATGGCGCTACGCCTGTGATCAGCGAGTTGTTCCAGCGCCATGACTCACAAGCCGTTTACCCACGAGTGGCGGCGAAAAATCGTGGAACTGCGGTCGATGAAGGTGCGGCCAATCACGCTTTTTCCCACACCTTCGCACCCGGCCCTTCCCAGGAGCAACGTCATCGAGATCAACTCGAGCGCCGCGATCTGCAGCGTATGCGTTGCCAGCAATTGCAGCTGCATGGAAAAAGCAATCAAGGCCTGTTACGCAGCGCACGCATCGTGCAGATAGCCGAGCATCCCGTGCCGGGGTTCAACGACCAATGGCTGGTCTTTCAGGCGCGGCATCAGGGCCAGCAGGGTTCGATCCTGTCTCAGGACAGCATTGTCCGGCGCTATCAAAATCAGTTCACGGCGATTCCCTGGTCGACGGTATTTCGCCCACCCCTGGACCAGGCCAGGCCGCGCATCCCTGGCTTCCAGCCCGCCCGGGTCCATGGCCTGCCCGGGCAGCGCGCAAAACAGGATGATCAAGGCCGCCTGCTGGCGACTTTGTGGCCAGGCACGGAGGTCGATCCCAAGGCGAGCAGCGGCCTCTGGCTGCCTGTCGCACTGACAATGTCCCCTACCCACGGGGAACCGAGCCAGCTGCCAATGGCCGGCAGCGACGGTTGGGTCAGTTTTCTCGACAGCGACCCCGACCGCCCGGTGTTCTGCGCCAGCGGTGGGCAGCTGCGCAGCCCACCAGCGGTACGCACCGACACCCGCCACAGCGACACCCGCCTGCTGCTCGACTGGCTGATCAATCGCACCGACCCCGAGTGACCGTTCAGGTGCGCAGGGGTTTTATGGTGATCGCCTGATTGGGCAAGCGGGCCTTGTGGCTACCTTGGCCCGCGGGGCGGCTGTTCCAGTGCGGGATGAGTACCACGGCAGAGAACAACGCGCAGCCGGCAAAGACGATGAAGACGGTCACGGTGTCGAAGTAGCCTGGTAGCAACCCACCGAGAATCGCCCCGACCGAACCGCAACCGTTGACGAAACCCGCCGCCGTGGCACCCGCCTTGGCGGTGCCGAAGTCGATGGCGGCCGCACCGCTGATCATCGAGTCAGGTCCGTAGAGCGTCAGGCCCATGACGAACAGCAAGGCCACCACCAGCACCACGCTACCGCTGTGCAGCGCGCCCATGAAAAACCCCAGGGACACGGTCAATGCCAACAGGCTCAGCACGCAGGCCGGCATGCGCCGGGCGCCGAAGAGTTTGTCCGAGGCCAGGCCGAGCATGATCGGCCCGAGCAAGCCGGCCAGTTCGAACGCGGTAGGAATGATCGCCGCGCCGACTTTGCCCACCGAGGGCATCTGTTCGAAAACGATCACCGGGCCCCAGAGCAGAATCGCGTAGCGCGCCGGCTTGAGCATGAAATACGCCAACCCCAGCACCAGCACCGTGCGGTTGCGCAGAATGTCCTTCAACGGCTCCCACAGGCTGATCTTGCTTTGGGCATGGGCCTCCTCGACGGTCAGCTCAGGCTCTGGCTCAACCGCCGGCAAGCCGACGTCTTGCGGTGTATTGCGTTGGAAAATAAAAAACAGCACGGCGACCAGCCCAACCACCGCCGCACTGGAAATGAACGCCGCATGCCAGCTGCCGATCAGCGTATAGGCCCACCAACCCGCAAACGGCGAGGCCACCAGGCCGCCGAAGGCGTAGCAGGAACTCCACAGTCCCAGCACTTGCCCGCGCTGTTGGGCGGGAAAGAAACTGCCAAGGTTCTTGCACAACCCCGACCAACCGGTGGACTGCGCCAGGCCCTGGATCAGCATGCAGGTGGCGAAGATCGGCAAGGTGGCGAAACTGCCCATCACCAGTGCCGCTGCGGCGGAAATCAGCAACCCACCCAGCACCACCACCCGCGGCCCGAAGCGGTCCGCCAGGATGCCCCAGGTGAATTGGCCGATGGCGTAGGCGGTCAGGTAGATCGCGTCGAGGTTGGCCATGGCCATCTTGTCGAGCATGAAGGTCGGGTCTTCGGCGATGCCGAGCTTGGCCACGGAAAATGCTTTGCGGGTGAAGTAGAAAGCGGCGTAGGCAAGCCAGGTGATCGCGAAGATCTGCACGCGCCAACGTTTGAGGGTGCCGATATGCTGGTTCATTGTGGTTCTGACCTCAGGGTATGAGTGTGCCGGCAGATCTGAAAGAAAACGCCTGTGTTCTTATTGTTGAGCACTGCGAAATCACCTTGTCCCTGTGGGCGATTCCGGTCAGATGAGTCCTGTGTCTTGCACGCAAGGGCTCATGGCATCCGCGCTGCTCGACCGAGCAGTCACGGAACCTGAGATGAATAGAAACAATTACTGATTAATAAGTGAAATCGCTTTATCGTATTTCCAAAATAAGCGCAGCTTGTTACTGGAGATTCCCATGTCGGTTTCCCACGCCCAACTCAAAGCCTTCCATGCCGTGGCCGTGCATGGCAACTTCACCAAAGCCGCCGAACGGTTGTTTCTCACCCAGCCAGCGATTTCCGACCAGGTGCGCAAACTCGAAGAACGCTACGGTGTTTTGCTGTTCCACCGCAACAAACGCTCGGTACGCCTCACCGACCTGGGCGAGCGCTTGTTGAGCGTCACCCAGAAACTGTTCGTGATCGAAGCCGAGGCCCAGGAATTGTTGCAGGACTCCCAGGCATTGCAGACCGGCAGCCTGATTCTGGCGGTGGATGCGCCGGTGCATGTACTGCCACAGATCGCGCGCTTCTGCGAACGCTACCCCGGCATCAGCGTGAAGATCGAAACCGGCAACACCGATGAGTCGCTGTTCCGATTGTTCAATTACCAGGCCGACCTGGCGTTGCTCGGTCGCGAGGTGAGCGACGAACGATTGATCTCGCTGCCGCTGCGCAATGACCCGATGGTGGCATTCGTGTCGCGCAATCACCCGTGGGCGGATCGCCAATCCATCACCCTCGCGGACCTGGACGACACGCCGCTGGTATTGCGCGAAATCGGTTCGGTGACCCGCCAGACCCTGGAAGAAGAAATGGCCGGCGCCGGGTTCCGCATTCGTCCGGCGATCCAGGTCGAAGGTCGGGAAGCCGCCCGTGAGGCGGTGGTGGTGGGAATCGGGATTGGCGTGGTCTCGGCGGCTGAATTCGGCGCCGACTCACGGGTATGCGCGTTGCCGATCACCGATTGCAAACGGCGGTTGACGGAAACGCTGGTGTGCTTGCGCGAACAGAGCTCGCGGCGGATTGTGGCGACTTTCCTGGAGATGGTTCGCGAAAGTCTGGTGTAGGCAGGCCTGGCCCCTTCGCGAGCAGGCTCGCTCCCACAAGGGATTTTTGTCGCACACAAAACCACTGTGGGAGCGAGCCTGCTCGCGAAGGCAGACGACTCGGTCTACCTGGAAGGCGCCAAGCCGAAAAACGCCTGGATCAAACGCAAGTCCCGCCGCCGCTCCATGCACCCCATCATGTGCCGATTGACCAACCCCTCCCCGATGATCGGCACCGCCGCCACCCGCGGGTCATGGCTGACCTCCACCGACGACACCACGCCCACCCCCAACTCGGCAGCGACCGCCTCGGTCACCGCTTCGCGGCTGTCCAGCTCCAGCAACACCCGCGGATTGACCTTCGCCTGTACGCAGGCGTCATCGAAGGTACGCCGGGTGATCGAACTCGGTTCACGCAACACCATGATCACCTGGTCCAGATCCTTGAGCGGTACGCCTTTGGTGCGCCGCGCCCAGGGATGCCCCTCGGGTACCAGCGCGCATATCCGTGATTCGCTCAGGGCCTGCAAGTGCAGGCCCTTGCGCGGTTCGACCTCGGTCAATACCGCCACGTCGGCATGCTCGGACAACAGCGCCGCCAGGGTTTCCTGGGCATTGCCCAAGCGCAGGTTCACGGTGATCCCCGGATAACGCGCACGCAGGCTCGCGAGCATCGGCATGACCATGTGCGGACCGTCCGCCGCCACTTCCAGGCGCCCGGTCAGTAACTGCCGGTTGGCCTCCAGCATCGCTTGCGCTTCTTCGGCCAGACCGAACATCGCCCGGGTGATCGCCGCCAGGCGGGTGCCCTCCTCCGTCAGCTCCACACGTCGCGCGGTGCGGCGCAACAGGGTGATCTGGTAGTGCTCCTCCAGCGCCTTGATGTGCCCGGTGACCGCCGGCTGGCTGATGAACAGTCGAGCAGCGGCGCGAGTGAAGCTGCCCTCACGGGCCACGGCATCGAAGGCACGGAGCTGAAACAGGTTCATGAATAAGTCTCACTGATGGCTGGCATAACAACAAACAATTTGATTGATAGCTCGGCAAATTGCAATTTAAGCCCCGTAGCTTGATCCCATCGATTGCGAGGACACGAGAATGAGTACTGCCGCCCCCATCCTGCTCACCCCCGGCCCGTTGACGACGTCGGCCCGCACCCGCCAGGCGATGATGGTTGACTGGGGTTCATGGGATGACCGTTTCAACCAACTGACCGCCAGCCTGTGCGAACAACTGCTGGCGATCATCAACGGCGCGGCCAGCCACCACTGTGTGCCCCTGCAAGGCAGCGGCACCTTCGCCGTCGAAGCGGCGATCGGCACGCTGGTGCCACGCGACGGCAAGATCCTGGTGCTGATCAACGGTGCCTACGGCAAGCGCCTGGCGAAGATCTGCGAAGTGCTGGGCCGCTCGTTCAGTACGTTCGAAACCGCCGAAGACGAACCGACCACCGCTGCCGACGTCGACCGCCTGCTGCGGGCCGACGATGGCATCACCCACGTTGCCCTGATTCACTGCGAAACCAGCACCGGCATCCTCAATCCGCTGCCGGAAATCGCCCAGGTGGTCGCGCAACACGGCAAGCGCCTGATCATCGATGCCATGAGCTCCTTCGGCGCGCTGCCGGTGGACGCGCAACAGGTGCCGTTCGATGCGCTGATCGCCGCTTCCGGCAAATGCCTGGAAGGCGTGCCGGGCATGGGGTTCGTTTTCGCCCGCAAAGAATCCCTGGCCAACGCCGCCGGCAACTCGCACTCCCTGGCGATGGACCTGCACGACCAGCACACCTACATGACCAAGACCGGGCAATGGCGCTTCACCCCGCCGACCCACGTGGTCGCGGCGCTGCACGAAGCCCTGCTGCAATACAACGAAGAAGGTGGCCTGCCAGCCCGGCACCAGCGCTACGCCGCCAACTGCCAGGCCCTGATGGAAGAGATGGCCGCGCTGGGACTGCGCAGCTTCCTGCCGGCCGCCATCCAGGCGCCGATCATCGCGACCTTCCATGCACCAAAAGACCCGCGTTACCAGTTCAAGGCGTTCTACGAGCGGGTCAAGGCCAAGGGTTACATCCTCTACCCCGGCAAGCTGACCCAGGTCGAGACGTTCCGCGTCGGGTGCATCGGCCATGTGCAACCTTCGGAGATGCGCGAAGCGGTGGCGGCGATTGCCGAAGTGCTGCGCGAGATGGAAGTACTCGAGATCTAACCCCCACCACTTTCCCCTGTGGGAGCGAGCCTGCTCGCGAAGACGGTCGGACATTCAACATCAATTTCGACTGATCCAGAGCTTTCGCGAGCAGGCTCGCTCCCACAAAAAGCAGCTCTCCATTTAGCCAGTTGCCACAGGACTTGATCACCATGAACTACACCACCCCAACCAAACTGCAAGCCGCCATCCTCGACTGGGCCGGCACCGTGGTCGACTTCGGCTCGTTCGCGCCGACGCAGATTTTCGTCGAGGCCTTCGCCGAGTTCGACGTCCAGGTCTCCATTGAAGAAGCCCGTGGCCCGATGGGCATGGGCAAGTGGGACCACATCCGCACCCTGTGCGATCAGCCGCAAGTCGCCGAGCGCTATCGCAAGGTGTTCGGCCGTACGCCGACCGACGATGACGTCACCGCCATCTACCAGCGTTTCATGCCACTGCAGATCGAGAAAATCGCCGAACACTCGGCGCTGATTCCCGGCGCCCTGGACACCATCGCCAACCTGCGCCAACAGGGTATCAAGATTGGCTCCTGCTCGGGATATCCGAAACAGGTCATGGATAAAGTCGTCGAACTGGCCGCCACCAACGGCTACGTGGCCGACCACGTGGTCGCCACCGACGAAGTGCCGAACGGCCGTCCATGGCCAGCTCAGGCATTGGCCAACGTGATCGCCCTGGGCATCGACGATGTCGCCGCTTGCGTGAAGATCGACGACACCGTACCGGGCATTCTCGAAGGCCGTCGTGCCGGCATGTGGACCGTGGCGCTGATCTGTTCGGGCAACGCGCTGGGGCTGGACTATGAAGGCTATCGCGCCCTGGACAGCGACACACTGGACAGCGAACGCAAGCGCATCCACGCCTTGTTCGAAGGTTCGCGCCCGCACTACATGATCGACACCATCACCGACTTGCCGGAAGTGATTGCCGACATCAACAAGCGCTTGGCCAAAGGCGAGATGCCGCAAACCAATTGACTCACCGCCGCCCTTTGTAGGAGCTGCCGCAGGTTGCGATCTTTTGATCTTAAAAAGTCAAAAGATCGCAGCCTGCGGCAGCTCCTACAGAGCATTCAGCGTCAAATAGCCTCAGGCAAACCCGGTGAAACAGGATTACAGTTAACGGTGGTTACACCCCCCCTGTGAGGAACACCGTATGCCGTGGAAAAATTCCGACTCGCGCTACAGCACCGTTTCGATCGCGCTGCATTGGTTGATGCTGGTCCTGCTGGCATTGGTTTACGCCTGCATCGAGCTGCGCGGCCTTTTTCCCAAGGGTAGCGGTGGTCGAACGCTGATCGTGGAGTCGCACTTCATGCTTGGCCTGACCGTATTCGTGCTGGTCTGGCTACGCTTGTTCGCCCGCAGCCTCGGCCCGGCACCGCAGATCTTCCCGGCCTCGCCCCAATGGCAAACCATGCTGGCCAGATTGATGCACTGGGCGCTGTACATCTTTATGATCGTCATGCCCATACTGGGTTGGCTGGTCACCAGTGCCAAAGGTAACCAGGTGATGTTCTACGGCTTCGACCTGCCCCTTTTGATCGCGCAGGACAAGGACCTGGCCAAGCAGATCGAGGGCTGGCACGAACTCGGTGGCACCATCGGCTACTGGCTGATCGGCCTGCACGCCGTCGCCGGGCTGTATCATCACTATGTGGTGGGCGATAACACCTTGTTGCGGATGATGCCCAAGCGGGTGAACAGGGACACTTGAGATCACCCGTATCAGGCTTGTGGATTGAAACCCCGCAGGCCTTGCAAGCCGCCCGTGTGAATAAAGATCAGCCGCGTACCCGGGGCAAACTTCCCCGCCTCGACCTGCTGCCTGAGCGCCAGCAATGCCTTGCCGGTGTACAGCGGTTCCAGGGCAATGCCGCTGGCTTGTTCGGTGCGCGCGATGAATTCGAGTAACGGCGGGTCGACCTTGGCAAAGCCTCCACGGCTGGCGTCGAACAGTTCATAAGACGAATGATTCACGCCCGCCTCCTCCACAATCTTTGCGACCTGCTGTGCCACGCCATGATCACCGGGCACCGCCAGGGCGCCATAGACCGGGTGCTCTCCCGCCTCGGCCAGGACCAGGCCCGCCAAGGTCGTGCCGGTTCCGCAGGCCAGCCACCAACCGTCGTAGCCGCTCCAGCCCAGTGCGTCCAGTTGCCGACAGGCCAATGCCTTGAGTTGCACGCAACCCTGTGCCCCCGGCAACCCGCCGCCGCCTTCCGGGACCGCAAGCAGATCGGGATACTGCACCTGCCACGGCTCCCAGAAACCCGCCTCGTGCCGCGCCCGATAACCGCCATAACCGAGCCAGTGCAGTTGCATGCCGAACGCCTGCAAATCATTCACCGTCGGCGTTTGTTGAGCGTGTCCGCGTAACAGGCCAACCGTGGCGAAACCGAAACGCTTGCCGGCAGCGGCCAGCGCATGCAGGTGATTGGAATGCGCGCCGCCTAGGCTGATGATGCCTTTGGCGCCGCACTGGTCAGCGGCTTTGAGATGTTCGGTGAGTTTGAACCATTTGTTGCCGCTGATCAGTGGGTCGATCTGGTCCAGGCGCAGGATGGCGACTTCGATGTCGGCGGTTTTGAGCCAGTCAAGATGGAGGGACTCGAAGGGGGCTTGGGGTAGCCAGTTGGAAGCAGAAGAAAACATTGGCGCCTGATTGAGCTCATGAAGAGTCAGCATTCTAATCGCTCATAAGCAGCTATCGCGAGCAGGCTCGCTCCCACAAGGGTTCTCTGAACGACACAGATCCAATGTGGGAGCGAGCCTGCTCGCGAAGGCCATTGGCACGCGGGGCCTTCGGATTACAACTCGGCCGCCAATCGCGAACCCTGATTGATCGCCCGCTTGGCATCCAGCTCCGCCGCGACATCCGCGCCGCCGATCAGATGCACGTTCTGCCCCGCCGCCACCAGGCCGTCCTGCAACTCGCGCAACGGGTCCTGCCCGGCGCAGATCACGATATTGTCCACCGTCAGCACCTGCGGTTCACCGGTTTCGCCGATGCGGATGTGCAGGCCTTCGTCGTCGATCTTCAGGTACTCGACGCTGTTGAGCATCTGCACTTTCTTGTTCTTCAATCCCGTGCGATGAATCCAGCCAGTGGTCTTGCCCAGGCCGTCGCCGACCTTGGATTTCTTGCGTTGCAGCAGGAACACTTCGCGGGCCGGGGCATGGGGGGCTGCCTTGATCCCGGCGACACCGCCGCGTGCTTCAAGGTGGGTATCAATGCCCCACTCCTTCCAGAACTCATCGCGGTTCAGGCTGGTGGCCTGGCCCTGGTGAACCAGGTACTCCGAGACGTCGAAACCGATACCGCCGGCACCGATCACTGCGACACGCTTGCCCACCGGTTTGCGCTCAAGCAGCACGTCCAGGTAGCTCAGCACCTTGGCATTGTCCACGCCCTCAATCGCCGGCAACCGCGGCGCAATGCCGGTGGCCAGGATGATCTCGTCGTAGCCGCCCTCGACCAGCTTTGCCACATCGACACGGGTGTTCAGGCACACCTCGACGTTGGTGGTCTGCAGCTTGCGACCGAAATAACGCAAGGTCTCGAAGAATTCTTCCTTGCCCGGCACGCGTTTGGCGACGTTGAACTGACCGCCGATTTCGCTGGCCGAATCGAACAGCGTCACCGCATGGCCACGCTCGGCCGCCACGGTCGCGGCAGACAAGCCGGCAGGCCCGGCACCGACCACGGCGATTTTCTTGACCTGCTGCACCGGCACATAGTTGAGTTCGGTTTCGTGGCAGGCACGCGGGTTGACCAGGCAACTGGTCAACTTGCCGCCGAAGGTGTGGTCCAGGCACGCCTGGTTGCAACCGATGCAGGTGTTGATTTCATCGGCGCGACCTTCAGCGGCCTTGTTGACGAAGTCCGGGTCGGCCAGGAACGGCCGCGCCATGGAAACCATGTCGGCATCGCCCTCGGCGAGGATCTGCTCGGCGACTTCCGGGGTGTTGATGCGGTTGGTGGTGATCAGCGGAATGCTCACCGAGCCACGCAGCTTGGCCGTGACCTTGCTGAAGGCCGCGCGCGGCACTTTGGTGGCGATGGTTGGAATCCGCGCTTCGTGCCAGCCGATACCGGTGTTGATGAGCGTCGCTCCGGCCTGCTCGATGGCCTTGGCCAACAGCACGATTTCATCCCAGCTGCTGCCGCCTTCGACCAAGTCGAGCATCGACAAGCGGAAAATGATGATGAAGTTCGGGCCAACCGCCTCGCGTACGCGACGGACGATTTCCACCGGCAGGCGCATGCGGTTTTCGTAGCTGCCACCCCAACGGTCGGTGCGGTGGTTGGTGTGGGCGGCAAGGAACTGGTTAATGAAATAACCTTCCGAGCCCATGATCTCGACACCGTCGTACTCGGCCTGCTGGGCCAGCGTCGAGCAGGTGACGAAATCGCTGATCTGCTTCTCGATGCCTTCCTCGTCCAGCTCTTTAGGCTTGAACGGGTTGATCGGCGCCTGAATGGCGCTTGGCGCGACCTGTTTCGGGCTGTAGGCATAACGACCGGCGTGGAGGATCTGCATGCAGATCTTGCCGCCCGCCTCATGCACCGCGCGGGTGACGATGCGGTGCTTGAGCGCTTCTTCCTCGGTGGTCAGCTTGGCTGCACCGGAATACACACCGCCCTCGTCGTTCGGACCGATACCGCCAGTGACCATCAGGCCGACACCGCCACGGGCACGTTCGGCGAAATACGCCGCCATGCGCTCGAAACCACCGGGCTTTTCCTCAAGGCCGGTGTGCATCGAACCCATCAGGGTGCGGTTGCGCAACGTGGTGAATCCCAGGTCCAGCGGGGCCAACAGGTGCGGGTAATGAGCGGCGGTCATCGGTAACTCCACAGCGAGCGATCACGGAAAAAAGCGGAAGCTCTACGGCCCCCGTCAGTCATGTTCGACAGACTAAGAGCCGCACCGCCAGCACTCAATGACCGAAAGTGACAACTTAATGATCGAAATGTGCAGCCAAGTTCAAGCTGGCGCTCCCAACAACTGACTCAACACCGCTCGCAACTTGCCGGGTTTCACCGGTTTGTTCAGCAACGGCGCCTCGAGCCGCTGCAATGCGCGCCGGCACTGATCCGTACGGTCCGCGGTGATGATCACCGCAGGAATTGACTGGCGGTAATGCTCACGCAAATGCCTGACCACATCACATCCCACCACGCCGTGGTCAAGGTGATAGTCCGCCAGGATCAGTTCCGGGGCCTGGCCGGCCAGGGCTGCCAGCGCCGAGGCTTCATCGGTGGCCGTGACGACGTCGCAGCCCCACTGCCCGAGCAACGCGCCCATGCTCTGCAAGATGCTGACTTCATTGTCCAGCACCAGCAAGCGCCGGCCCGGCAATGGATTGCCCGTGCCTGATTGAGGCGCCGTGAGGCTGATGGGCAACGGCACTTCACGGGAGATCGGCACCTCAATGCTGAACATCGAACCCCGGCCGGGCAGTGAATGCACCTGGATCCGGTAGTTGAGGATCTTCGCGATGCGCTCGACGATCGCCAGCCCCAACCCCACGCCCTTGCGGTCGGCAGCGCGGCCGACGTCCAGTTGATTGAATTCGAGGAAGATCGAATCGAGACGATCGGCCGGAATCCCGCGTCCGGTGTCCCACACTTCCAGGCGCAGCTTGTCGCCCCGGCGCCTTGCCGCCAGCAGGATGCTGCCTTCGTCGGTGTAGCGGCAGGCATTACTGAGGAAGTTTCGCAGGATCCGGGTCATCAGGCGCAGGTCCGTGCAAATGGCGTAGTCGCCCATGTGCACCCGTAAACGCAACCCGGCGGCCTCGGCCACGGACTGGAACTCCGAGACCAGGGGCCCAAGCAACTCGTCGAGGCGGTATAGCGCGACATCCGGCTTGACCGCCGCTTGATCGAGCCTTGAGATATCCAGCAAATCGGTGAGCAGATCCTCGGCGCCTTCCAGTGCCTGGTGAGTGCGTTCGACCAGCACCTGCTCGACTTCGGGCAGCTTGCGCTCACGCAAGGTGGAGATCAGCAACCGTGCGGCGTTGAGGGGTTGCAGCAGGTCGTGACTGGCGGCAGCGAGGTATTTGTCCTTGCTGTGATTGGCGGCCTCCGCGGCGTCACGGGCGTCGCGCAAGGCCTTGGCGATCTGCTTACGCTGGGTGATTTGTTGTTGCAGGTTGCGGTTGGCTTCCAACAGCTCATCGGTGCGCGCGGTTACGCGCTGCTCCAGTTCATCGTTGAGTTGCTGCAGGCGTTGCTGGGCGAGTTTGCGCTCGGTGATGTCGGCGACGAATCCTTCCACCAGCCCTTCCTGACCGGGCTTGAGCAACAGGTTCATCAGCACGTCGAGATGGCTGCCATCCTTGCGCCGCAACTGGGTTTCATAGCCGTGCAAGCTGCCCTGGTGGGTGAGGATTTCGCCAATGTTTTCCAGCTCCTGCACACCGCCGACAAACAGATTGCTCGCCAGGTCCGCCAGGGAAAACAGCACCTCCTGCGGGTCTTGATAGCCAAGCATGCGCGCCATCGCCGGGTTGGCGGCGCGCATGCCGTCTTGCAGGCTGGCCTGGAAAATCCCGTGGACCGCGTTTTCGAACAACCATTTGTAGCGATTGCGCTCGGCTTCCAGTTCATCCAGGCGCGCCGCCAGCTCCGGGTAATGGCTCTTGCGCGCCGAATGATTGCCTAATCCGAGCAGGCCGGCCAATGCCCGTTGTTGCTCGTCAGAGGGCTTCGCCATAGACGACCTCGACATCACGCTGGCTGGATTCACGCGGGTTGGTGAGGATGCACGGGTCATCCATGGCGTGCTGCGACAGGAACGGAATGTCGGAGGTCCTGACCCCGTGCAAACCGAGGGTTTCGTGGAAACCGATGGCGTGTTTCAGGGCGATCAGGTGCTCCACCAGGCGCCCGCAGATTTGCCGGTGATTGAGGCCCCGGCAGTCGATGCCGAACGTCTCGGCGATGACCTTGAAGCGGTCCGGCGCCGAGTCGTAGTTGAACGCCACGACGTGTTCCACCAGCACCGCGTTGCACAGGCCATGGGGCAGGTCGAGAAAGCCACCGAGACTGTGCGACATGGCATGCACCGCGCCGAGGATCGCGTTGGAGAACGCCAACCCGGCCTGCATGCTGCCGAGCATGATTTTCTCGCGCAGGGCGATGTCCGTCGGGTTGGCGATCATCTGCACCAGGTTGCCGTTGATCAGGCGCATGGCTTCCAGCGCATGGGGATCGGTCAGAGGCCCGTGCCCGGTGGAGACGAAGGCTTCGATGGCATGCACCAGCGCGTCGATACCGGTACAAGCCGAGAGGAACGGGTCCATGCTCAGGGTGGTTTCGGGGTCGATCAGCGACACATCCGGCACCACTGCCTTGCTGACGATGGAGAACTTCATGCGCTCCTGCTGATTGGAAATGATCACGAATTGCGAGACGTCGGCCGAGGTGCCGGCCGTGGTCGGAATCAGGATCAGTGGCGGGCTCGGTACGCGGATGGTGTCCACGCCTTCGAACTCGAGGATGCTGCGGCCATGGGCGACGACTATACCGATGCCTTTACCGCAATCCATCGGGCTGCCACCGCCGACGGCGACGATCACATCGCAGTGATTTTCCCGGTACATCTCGGCACCGAGCATCACCTCTTCAACACGCGGGTTGGGAGAGACGGCGCTGTAAAGGCAATATTCGATGCCCAGGGCTTGCAGGCTGGCTTCGACATCCGCCACCCAACCGGCGGCAATCACCCCCGGGTCGCTGACCACCAGCACCTTGCGCGCGCCAAAGGTCTTGGCGTAGTTGCCGACGTTGTGCCGGCAGCCGGCACCGAAGATGATTTCAGGCGAAACGAATTTACGCAGCTGACTGAGACTCTGGCTCATTGGAAAGCCTGTTTTTTATTGTTTTGGAAGGTAAGGTCCACACTAACCCATCCAGTGGTGAATGCAATCAGACCAATGGCTGGATTCACCGCAGATCCCTTGTAGGAGCGAGCATGCTCCGGGCGGCGTTCCGACGATGGTCGTCAACGATCACGCTGGGAACCTGACACCCCACGGCGCACTCTGGTTCTTCGCGAGCAGGCTCGCTCCTACAGGGGATTTATGTCGCTTGGGTCAGCCGCGGTAGATCAGGCGGGAAGCCTTCTCATTGCGCAACGTCAGGTGCTCCATGCCTAGCCCTGGCGCATCTGCTTCCTCGCGGGCCTTGAGGATCACCCCGTGATGAGGCGACTTGCTGCATACCGGGTCGGCGTTCTCGGCATCGCCCGTCAACATGAACGCCTGGCACCGGCACCCACCCAAATCCTTGTGTTTTTCATCGCAGGAACGGCAGGGTTCTTTCATCCAGTCATGGCCGCGAAAACGGTTGAAGCCAAACGAATCGTTCCAGATGTGCTCGATGCTGTGCTCACGCACATTGGGAAATTGCACGGGCAATTGCCGGGCGCTGTGACAAGGCAACGCCGTGCCGTCCGGGGTGATGTCGAGAAACAGGTTAGCCCAGCCATTCATGCAGGTTTTCGGGCGCTCTTCGTAGTAATCCGGGGTGACGAATATCAATTTGCACGGATGGCCCTGGGCCTCAAGACGCTCGCGATACTCGTTGGTGATGCGCTCGGCGCGTTGCAATTGCTCGCGCGTCGGCAACAGGCCGACGCGGTTGAGCTCGGCCCAGCCATAGAACTGGCAGGTGGCCAATTCGACGAAATCCGCTTCCAGTTCCAGGCACAAATCAATGATCCGGGCGATGTCATCGATGTTGTGTCGATGGGTGACGAAGTTCAGCACCATCGGATAGCCCTGGGCTTTCACGGCCCGGGCCATCGCCAGTTTCTGCGCGAACGCCTTGCGCGAGCCGGCGAGCATGTTGTTCACCGCTTCGTCGGCGGCCTGGAAACTGATCTGGATGTGATCGAGCCCGGCGACCTTGAAGTCCCGCACCTTCTGCTCGGTCAGGCCGATGCCCGAGGTGATCAGGTTAGTGTAGTAACCCATGTCCCGCGCGGCCTTGATCAACTCGGCCAGGTCTTGCCTTACCAGTGGTTCGCCACCGGAAAAGCCCAGTTGCGCGGCGCCCATGTCCCGCGCCTCACGAAATACCCGGATCCATTCCTGCGTGTCCAGTTCCTCGCCGTGCCGGGCGAAATCCAATGGATTGGAGCAATACGGACACTGCAACGGACAACGGTAGGTCAGCTCCGCCAACAGCCACAACGGCGGCCCCGGTAGCGCGTCACTCGATCCAGAATTGCGCATGGGCCACCTCCAGGAAGGCCAGTACGTCCTCGTCGATCCCCGGCACGTCAGGAAAACTCGCCGTCAGCCGATCGATGATCGCCGCGACGCTGCGCTGGCCGTCCACCAGATCGAGAATCTGCCCGGCACTGGCGTTGAGTTTGATCATGCCTTCGGGGTACAGCAGCACATGACAGTCCTGGCGCGGTTCCCATTGCAGGCGAAAGCCCCGGCGCAATGAGGGTGACTGCTTGCGATCGATCAGGCTCACAGGACAATCCCCCGGTGCCAGGCGTTGTCCCGTGTGACGGTGTGATACGGCGGACGCTCCAGCTCATAGGCCATGCTCATGGCATCGAGCATGCTCCACAACACGTCGAGCTTGAATTGCAGGATCTGCAGCATGCGTTGCTGGGCCTCGAGGGTGACGTAATGTGCCAGGGTGATGCGCAAGCCATGCTCTACATCGCGCCGGGCCTGGCTCAGCCGTGTGCGGAAGTAGTCGTAGCCGGCGGAATCGATCCACGGGTAATGGGTCGGCCAGGCATCGAGTCGCGATTGATGGATCTGCGGTGCGAACAGCTCGGTCAGCGAACTGCTGGCCGCTTCCTGCCAACAGGCACGACGGGCGAAATTGACGTAGGCATCCACGGCGAAACGTACGCCGGGCAGCACCAACTCCTGTGACAGGATCTGCTCGCGATCGAGCCCCACCGCCTCGCCCAGGCGCAGCCAGGCCTCGATGCCGCCTTCGCTGCCGGGCACGCCATCATGATCGAGGATGCGTTGCAGCCATTCGCGGCGCACTTCACGGTCGGGACAGTTGGCCAGGATCGCGGCGTCCTTGAGCGGGATGTTGACCTGGTAGTAAAAGCGATTGGCGACCCAACCCTGGATCTGTTCGCGAGTAGCGCGGCCGGCGTACATGGCTTGATGGAATGGGTGATGGATGTGGTAGTAGGCGCCTTTGGCACGCAGGGCCTGCTCGAATTCGGTGGGGGTCATGGCTGTATCGGTCATTGCGGGTCTCCGGGGAATCTTCGGTGTCTGATCTGGACCCTTCGCGAGCAGGCTCGCTCCCACAGTGGATTACGTCGCCCTTGTGGGAGCGAGCCTGCTCGCGAAGGCGTCCGTCGCTACAGCACAATATCCATGCCGTCGTAAGCCACCTCGATCCCCCGCCGTTCCAGCAGCGCCCGCTCGGCCGAGTCTTCATCGAGGATCGGGTTGGTGTTGTTGATGTGGATCAGCACCTTGCGCTGGCGGGGAAAACCTTGCAGCACTTCCAGCATGCCGCCGGGACCGCTCTGGGGCAAATGGCCCATGTCGCTGCCCAGGCTTTGACCGACCTCGCAGACACGCATCTCGTCATCGCGCCACAGGGTGCCGTCCAGCAACAGGCAATCGGCGCGCTGCATCCAGGCCAGCACTTGATCATCGACCTGGCCCAGGCCAGGTGCGTAAAACAGCGATGCGCCGCTGCGTTGGTCTTCAACGAACAACCCGATGGTGTCGCCCGGTTGCGGATCACCGCGATTGGGCGAATACGGCGGTGCGTTGCTGACCAGGGGAATCGCGTGAAACCGCAGGTGCGCGCAGGCGCCGATACTGAAGGGTTCGCGATCCAGCGCAATCGGTTGCCACCGCAACCCGCCATTCCAGTGCCTGAGCATGGTAAACAACGGGAAACCGCTGCTGAGATCCTGATGAACCCGCTCGGTGCACCACACCGCATGTGGGCAGCCTTCACGAAGGCTCAGCAGACCGGTGCAGTGATCGATCTGGCTGTCGAGCAACACCACGCCAGTGATGGCGCTGTCACGCAAGCGGCGGGCCGGTTGCAGCGGCGCAAAGCCCTCGAGTTGCGCGCGGATGTCCGGTGAAGCATTGCACAGCACCCAGTCCACCCCGTTGTCACTCAAGGCAATCGAGGACTGCGTGCGACGCCGGGACCGCAGGCTGCCATTGCGCACACCGACGCACTGGCGACAGTTACAGTTCCACTGCGGAAAACCACCGCCAGCGGCGGAGCCGAGTACGCGGATGTGCATGGGCAATGCTCCAGAAGGCAGGCCCGGCCAACGCAACGGCTGGCCGGGTGGTCAATCAACGGTTGGCGAAATACATCGTCACTTCGAAGCCAATGCGCAGATCGGTAAACGCGGGTTTAGTCCACATGGGTCATTCCTCTTCTTGTGCCGGGCGATTCCGGTAGAGCCATTAATGCACGGGGCGCCGGGCGCCCGAATGCTACTTTCGAAGGAGGTTTGGGGGGGCTTTGGTAGGGGGTAAACGTATACATGAAACACACATAAACCCCTGTAGGAGCTGCC
>NZ_APIO01000108.1:0-53289 GCF_000408945.1 Pseudomonas sp. G5(2012) | reverse complement strand
CCACGTTCTCGTGACAACGCGGTGGTCTTGTCCACCATCATCCCGCAGATCGGATCTTTTGCCATTTTTCCTGATGCCAGCGCCTGTTGGTGCTGCATGTGTGATTGGTTCATCACGGCCTCCTGATTCGAAGCGCCTATCAAGGCCTGCCATGGAGCTTGGCGGACAACCACGCAAACAAGGTGCCGACCATCGCTCCCCATACACTCAAGACCAGCAGCGGCCCGACGAAAGTCGCCACACCGTAGTCTTGCGGAGCTTGCAAGCGACCGAAGTCGAGTCCATGGAACAAGGCGTTGAGAAAGGCGATTCCCTGCACCGGCCATAGCGCATAGAGCAGCGCACAGATGCTGTAGGAAATGGCCATGGTCAGGGCCAAGGAAATGCCGGTTTTCCAGGGGGCGTTCATGGCTGTTTTCCTGAGTTCGGAGGGGCGCCAGTAGGGGAGGGACTGCGGCGGGCTGACCAAGGCAGGAATGCCTGTGTCCGTTCACGGTAAGTGCGGTAGGCATCGCCGAATCGTGCAAGCATCTCCTGTTCTTCCCGCTTCGCCAGCTTGATGTAGACCAGTAGGAGAATTGGGAACATTACCAAGGTGATCAACGTGGGCCATTGCAACAAAAAGCCAAACATGATCAGCACGAAACCGACGTACTGCGGGTGACGGATCCGCGCATAGGGCCCGTCGACCGCTAGCTGCCCAGTACCTTGGGCCTCGTAGAGCACACGCCAGGCGGCTGCCAATAACCAGAAGCCGCCAGCGATCAGCAGGTTGCTGAAAATGTGGAATGGCCCCCAATGCGGATTGACCTTCCAGCCCATCAGTGTTTCGAGCAGATGCCCAGCGTCGTGCGAGAGGAAGTCGATGCCAGGGAAGTTACGAGCGAGCCAGGGCATCAACAGGTAGATAGTCAGCGGGAAACCGTACATTTCGGTAAACAGTGCCACCAGGAACGCCGAGAACATGCCAAAGGAGCGCCAATCGCGGCGCGTCTTGGGCCGGGTGAAGCTGAAGGCGAACAAGATAAACACTAATGAGTTGATAATGACCAGCGACCAGAGACCGTAGGCCGATTCAGTATGGCTCATGGTTGGTACTCCTCACTTGCCTGGTGTGTTTACCGTTCGTGCCTTTGCTGATGATCACCTTGGTCGTGGGGCATAAACAGTTGCACAAGTGGGCAGGCTGCTAGTTACAAGCAGGGTAAGGCGCTCTGTACCTGAGTTGTTAGCTCAATTGGCTGCAAGGAACTGTAAAGCGCCCATGGCCCAGAACATTCCGCGGCTCTACCGCACATTTACTTTTTCATTGGCATTTCCATCATGGACGACTGTTGGTCCATCATCTGCATCATCATGTCCATCATCCCTTTGCCTGCGCCGTCCTTCGCACCAGACATGCCCATGCAACCCATTGCACTGTGTTCCTTGCTCATCATGGACATGCTGTCCTTCATCGCTTTCATGCCTTCTTGCAAGGCGGCCTGGCGCTCAGCTGGCGTTTCAGCCGCTGCCGCTTTGTCATGTGCAGCCTGCATTTTTTGCATTTGCTCGGTCATGGCATTGTTCACGGCCGTCGATGCCGGAGCAGTGCTCACGGTTGAGTCGGCCGGGTGATGGGCATCCTCGGCAGAGACCATGAATGCACTGCTAGCCAGGACGGCAGCCAGAACCCATTTAGAATGCACTTGCATGATGAACTCCTGAGATTGTGAGGGATAAGCAGAATGGCCTGGTCGCGAAAAAGCGCTGCAGCAGGGCAGAGCAACCTGTGCTCTGCCACTCTGAGGCAGGGGGGCTAATCGTTGAAACGGACGAATGTCAGCCGTACCGGGCTTTTTGGTGGCGCGGGACGTTTTAGTACAAGGGTGGCCAGAGAGGATTTTTGCTCAGGATCAAGCACCAATATCAGGACTGCCGCTGTTAGCAGTAACAGGGCGGCCCAGTGGACAGGATCCGCTGCTGGCGTCTGCAATGCAGGTTTTATCGCCGTGGCAGTGTCTTTACAGTTTTGAAGGCAACCATTGGCGTGGAGCGCATGACCATCCACCACATACTGCTCGATAGTGTGTGGGGTGGCCAAATTGTGAATCGGCTGTACCAGACACCCCTGGATTGCCATCACGGCCACAGCCAGCACCCATACCGCGAGGGTAAGGTGCAATAGGCTGCGGCGGTGACGATGGAACCAGTACATGAAGTACAACCTCGACTTATTACGTCGTGTTGATTTTCAGTCTAGCTGGCAAAGCAATGGAGAGTTTGATCAAAATCAAACTCAGGTCACTTGTGAAGGCTCCCCAACAACGCCAACACGGGGATGGGCGCAATGCCCAGATGTATGACCCGACGCCTGATTTACTCACCTCAAACTCTTCAAATAAGCAATAAGATCCTGACGACTCTGCCTGTCGGCCTGCCCCGCAAACATCATCACATTGCCCGGCACCAGGCTGGCAGGACTGGTCAGCCACTTGTCCAGATTGGCGTCGTCCCACTTCAGGCTGGCGCCTTGCAGGGCGGCGGAATAGGTAAAGGCTGGAGCCTGGGCACTGGTGCGATCGAATACGCCGTGCAGGCTCGGCCCCATCAGGTTCTTGCCCGCTTCGGGGCTGTGGCAGAAGCCGCACTGAGTCTTGAACAGGGCTTGGCCCTGAGCGACGTCGCCTTGGGCCAGTGTCAGAGGGGCGGCCAGCACCAGCGCGGCGGCCACCAGAAATTGTGTGTAGGTCATTGTGTTCCCTGTCGATAAAAAGCCCCGACAGGACAGTCCTGGCGGAGCCTCAAGCGCAATCAGAATGAGTTGGCGAGGTCGATGCCCGACTTGCCCGGTGCCAGGATGTTGTTCGGGTCCAGCGCCCGCTTGATGGCATGTTCAAGCTTGCGTTTGACCGGGCCGTAGCTCTGCGCCACCCGCTCCTGGAAAGCGGTGTTGACGCGGTAGACGGCGTAGCCTTCCTTCTCGAACACATCCAGCAACTCGGCGAAGCAGGCGTTCGCGCGCTGTGTCTCTTCAGGGTTGGTGCGGTCATATAAAACGTCGATGACGTGGTGCATGTCGCGCCAGCCGACGATGAACTCGCCGACGTAGTCCAGGCCGTGTTTGTTGAGGGTCTTCTTGGCCAGGGCCTGTTGTTTGTCGCACTCGCTGCCCCGGGCCTGGCTCACCGGTGCGAACCACATCGAGCCGCCGCCACCACGCCAGTTGTACAGGCCGAATTCCTGCAGGTTAGGCACGCCTGACATCAACTGAGCGCGGTACTTGAACGGCTGGGTATCACCCGCTTCTTCCTGGGTGACGATCCGGCCTTTGCCCAGTTGCTTGAGGGCGCCGGTGACGATGCTCCAGTTGACGTCGACCTGCTCCTTGGTGCCATACAGTGCGGCGTAGACGTTCCAGGCGCCGAGGTTCTTGTCTTTCTGGATTTGCTTGAGGATCGCGTCGGGGGTCGCGCCCGGCTCGCTGGTGTAGTCGGAACGGCGGGTGTTGCAGGTGGATGCTTCCCAGAGTACGCCAGCGATCACTACCGAATTGGGAATGACTTGGGCAATGCGCAGCGGGCGGATGAATTCGACGATCTCGGCGATGTCCGATTCGTTCTCGAACTTGATCTCGAACGGTTTGAAGACCGGAGGTTTTGGCATCAGCCAGAAGCCCATCTTCGTGCAGATACCGTAGTTGGCCTGGGTGAACATGCCATCCAGGGTCGGGCCATAGCCCCACTTGAATACCTGCCAGGCATTGTCGCCTTTTACGCCGCCCATGCCGGTGCGGTACACATCGCCGTTGGCCAGCACAACCTCCATGCCGCACTGCATCAGGAAGTGTTCGCCGTAGGGTGTGTAACCCACGCCGCGATCCATGGTGTTGCCCAAGGGGCCGGCGATGGCCGACGGCGCGGAGAACGACAGCATCAAAGGCAGGTTGTGTTCCTGGATGTAGTCGTAGAGCTGCTGATAGGTCACGCCCGGCTCGACCAGGGCGGTACACAGTTCAGGGTCGACGTGGAGGATTTTGTTCATCTTCTTCAGGTCGAGAATGATCTGTCCGCGCTGGCCTGGTGCTGCCGAGCCGTAACCGAAGTTGCGACCGGTGGAGATGGTCCACACCGGGATCTTGTGTTCGTTGCAGATCTTCACCACGCCCTGCACCTGTTCGACGGTGGTGGCGGTGACGGCGGCAGATGGCGTGTGCTCGGCATTGTCCACGGCCATCATGATCTTGGCGTAGGGGATCAGTTGATCGTCTTTGACCAGGACGTTGTCATCGCCCAGCAGTTTGCGGAACTTGGCGATGGCTTGCTCGAAGTTTGCGCTGTCGACGCCGCGCGGGAGCAGGGTCTTGTTGTTTTGCTCAGTCATTTGATTAGCTCCTTCAAGCCTCGATCGAAAACGAAACGAAATTGCCGGTAAGCGGCACGGGTCGGCGGGCAATCAGTGGTGCCTGCCGGTCGCTGGTGGTGCCAAGGGCTGCAAGGGTGTAGCCCAGCGTGGCGGCCCATTGGTCTGAGCTGTCTCTGTTGCGGGCGGTGGCAGACGCTTGCAACGGCGCTTGCAGGCTGTGCATACGCTGTTCGGTCAGGCTGAAGCCGCTGCCACAGGCGTTCAGGCTCAGGCCCAGTTGGGGGGCGCAGCCGCTGGCGGCTTCGGCGCTGAGCAGACGGTGCTGTGAAGCGTGGGGCGTGGCGCGGTGCTGGCCGAGCCACTGCACGCGCGCGCCAGCGCTGCGTGCCAAGTCGACGATCAATGCGGCGCTGGCATCGTCGACCAGGCCGATGATGCGTTGCGGCTGGCCGCTGCGCAGGCGTTTTTCAAAACCCAGGATGAAGTCCAGGCTGAGGTCGGTACGCTGTACCTTGACCTGCTTGCCCCCCCGGCTGGCGTTGACGCCCTGGAGGAAGACCGACTCGGCCACCTCATTGTTGACCAGGACCAGGGTCGGCAAGACAGGCTGGGCTTGAGCGCCCAGAACACTACCGGCCATGCTCAGGCAGGAGCTGGTCACGGCTATGCCGGCCAGGCTGCTCAATGCCAAGCCCTTCAGTACCGTGCGACGTTCGACGTTCATGGCAGGCTCCTCAAGGCTTGGCCGCCGGGGCAGGCGTTTTGGAAATGTACTCGGCGACCTGTTGCAGCGAGTTATCGTCGATGAACGAGGCAGGGAAGGCCGGCATGGCACGAAATCCATTGCGCACAATTGCAGTGATGTACTGCGCTGGCAGCTGGCGGCCGGTGATTTGCGGGCCGACCTGTTTTTCGTGGCAGTGGCCGCACACCTTGGCATAGACGTTTTCCCCGCCTTTCCAGACGCCGTCGCCATCGGCGGCGGCGTTCCCAGCCAGCACGATCAAGGGCAGGGCAAGGCAGGCAGACAGGGTCCGTTTCACAGCTGAGCTGTTGAGGAGTGAAGACATTTCGTACTCCATTTTCTTATTGGCAGGTGGGTTCATGGGAGGCGTCATGCAGCTCAGAACGGATACGCCCTTGGCGCATGTTGCAAGGTGATCCAGTGGTCAGTGGTGAACTCGTCGATCGCCCAATCGCCGTTGAAGCGACCGAGCCCGGAGTTCTTCTCACCGCCGAACGGCGCGTTGGGTTCGTCATTGACCGGGATGTCGTTGACGTGGGTCATACCGGCGTGGATGCGTCGGGCGAACTGCACGCCGCGCTCCAGGCTGGAGGTGAATACGGCGCTGGAGAGTCCGTATTCGCTGCTGTTGGCCAGTTCCAGGGCATGCTCGGCGTCACGGGCAGACTGAATGCCGACCAGAGGGCCAAAAATTTCTTCATGGGCGATGTCCATGTCGGCGGTGACGTTGCCGAACACGTGCGGTGGCAGGACGTTGCCGTGGGCTTCACCGCCAACCAGCAGCGTGGCGCCTTCGGCTTGGGCCGTGGCGATCTTCTCTTGCAGGCCCGCCAGTTGCTTGCTGTTGATCACCGGGCCTATCACCGTTTCAGCTTTGTTCGGGTCGCCGTAGGGCAGCGCCTTGACTCGCTCGACGAATCGCCGGGTGAAGGTTTCCAGCAGCGGCTGTTCGACGATGATGCGGTTGATCGCCATGCAGATTTGCCCCTGGTGGAGGAATTTGCCCACCACGGCGGCACTGATGGCCTGTTCGACGTCGGCATCGGCCAGGACCACGAACGGACTGTTTCCACCCAGTTCCAGGGCAACGTGCTTCAGATGCTCACCGCCGCTGGCGATGCGGCCGATGTTGCGGCCGACCTGGGTCGATCCGGTGAAGGAGATGAACGCCGGGACCGGGTGCTCGACGAAGGCATCGCCGATTTCCGCGCCGGAACCGACGACGACACTGAGCACGCCAGATGGCAAGCCGGCTTCCTCGAAGATGCGCGCCAGCAACAGGCCGCCGGTGACGGGGGTGTCACTGGCCGGCTTGACCACTACGGCGTTGCCCAGCGCCAGGGCCGGTGCGAGGGAGCGTGCGGTCAGGTGCAAGGGGAAATTCCACGGGCTGATAACACCGATCACGCCCAGGGGGGTGCGGTAGACGCGGCTTTCCTTGCCAGGGATGTTGGAGGCAAGAATGCGCCCATGCACGCGGCTGGGCAGGCTGGCTGACTCCAGGGTGATGGCGCGCGCGGCGCCCCATTCGATCTGCGCCTTGATGCGCGTACTGCCAGACTCGCGGATGATCCAATCGATGATTTCTTCACGACGCTCGTCGAAGATTTTCACCGCGTTGAGCAGCACCTGGCCCCGTTCGGCCGGCCCTTTGGTGGCCCAATCGAGCTGGGTGACGCGCGCCTTGCGGTAGGCGGCATCGAGGTCTTCGCGATTGGCCTGGGTGATCTGCAGCAAGCGTGTCTGAGTGAAAGGGTCGAACACGTCCAACGTTCGACCGGCGCTGCCGGCGCGCCATTGTCCGGCGAGTGGCTGCAATTCAAGGTTCTGGTAGGCAGGGCGAACGAAAGGGGTAGTGGTCATGACGAGGTCACCTCTTTTTTTATTTATGTGCAGAGGTGCCTGTTAACATTTATCGTGCCATGTCTGTTTAATAGGTATATTTCCTTAATAAACAATAAGTTAAGTTGTACTGTGGTCGCGCTGAATCCTGCCTGTGGCGCGGACTGGAAGGCAGTTGTGCGCAAATTTATGCAGAGAAAATCGCACGCTGTTGAAAGCTCGACACCAGGTGAGCGTCATCAGAAACTGTGCGGTTATCGAGCAGGCGGACGACAAGGAGCCGTGGAGTCGATCGCAAGCGGATTGACCCCGCTGGAGGGCTGGGCATACTCACAGGTTACCTACCTGCCTCTTGTTGACTGCCCATGACTCGTACTACGCACACCAAGACTGGTCGCTCTGCCGGTGAGGATTTTCTCAAACAGATGCTTGGCCGGCAGAAGCGCCTGATCGTCGACCGCGCCAGCCAGTTCGGCAGTAGCGGCCTGCCAACGGCTGAGCAGTTGGCGGAAACGGTGGCCTTCGCTCCTCAAGATGGCAGCGTGTGGTTGTGTGGCCAGCGCATGATGCTGCTGCAAGGCTCGGCGTTCGGGGCCATCCGCCGCGAGCTGATCGAGGCGCTGGGGTTCGACAAGGCGCGTGGCCTGCTTACGCGGATCGGCTGGCAAGCCGGCGCGCGTGACGCTGCCCAGGTCAGCGAGCAATGGCCGGAGGGTGATGACACCAGCCTGTACAGCGCCGGACCACGGCTGCACATGCTCGAAGGCATGGTCAATGTCGAGGTGGTGCGTTTCGAAATCGACTCTGGCATTGGACACTTCTATTCCGAGTTCCTTTGGCACAACTCACTCGAAGACGACGAGCACATTGCAGCCTATGGCCTGGGCGGCGAACCGGCCTGCTGGATGGAGATCGGTTATGCCAGCGGGTACGCCTCGTCGTTGCTCGGCCGGCTGGTCGTCTTTCGCGAGCAGGAGTGCCGCTCGATGGGTCACCCGGCCTGCCGTATCGTTGGCAAACCGGCCGATCAGTGGGACGACATCGATGCCGACCTGGCCTATCTGGACCCGAGCGACTTCCTCAGTCGCAGCACCTACGCCTCGGGGACCGAGACCACCATTGCCGAGCTGGAGGAGCCGGCCGATGGCAAACCGCTGGTGGGCATTTCGGCGGCGTTCGTGGTTGCCACTCAATTGCTGCAAAGGGTCGCACCGACTCAGGCGACGGTGTTGTTGACCGGGGAATCAGGGGTCGGCAAAGAGTTGTTCGCCCGCTCGCTGTACCAATCCAGTTCGAGGCAGCACAAGCCGCTGGTGGCGCTCAACTGCGCGACCTTGCCGGAAAACCTGGTGGAGGCCGAACTGTTCGGGGTCGAGCGTGGTGCCTTTACCGGTGCTGAGCGTTCGCGTCCCGGTCGTTTCGAACGGGCCCATGGCGGGACGCTGTTCCTCGACGAAATAGCGACGTTGAGCTTCAGTGCGCAGAGCAAGATTTTGCGTGCCTTGCAGGAAGGTGAAATCGAGCGCGTCGGTGGCACGGCGCCGATCCGGGTGGATGTACGGGTCATCGCCGCGACTAACCTGGATCTGCGTCGCGAGGTTGAGGCGGGACGTTTTCGTGAAGACTTGTTTTACCGACTGAATGTGTTCCCTATTCATCTGCCACCGTTGCGCGAGCGCCGCGAAGATATCCCGCTGCTGATGAGCTACTTCCTGCGTCATTTCAGCCAGCGTCACGGACGTCGGCTGGCGGGCTTCAGCACCAGACTGGTCAACGCACTGCTGACTTATCGGTTTCCCGGCAATATTCGTGAACTGCAGAACCTGATCGAGCGTGGCGTGATATCCGCCGGTGATGGCGAGGTCATTGATATCGTGCATCTGGCCGAGATTGGCGCGCCGTTGATGGCAATGGCCATCGGCCTGACGCCAGAGGGGCGCTTGTCGGCTGGCGAGCGCCGTGATGAGGGGGCCGGCAAGGCAGGGTCACCCATCGAAGAGGGCGGTACCACAGACGCACTTCGCGAGCCGGTATTGGAAGGCCTGCAGGCCTTCGTTTCCGGGAGCCAACGGGTGCTCAATACACCCCTGGCAGAAATCGAATTGCACCTGGTGCGCCTGGCCATGGAACGCTCCGGTGGCAACATCACGGCGGCGGCGCAGATGCTTGGCATGAGTCGCGCCCAGGTCAGCTATCGCCTCAAGGGAAGCTAGCGCCGGGTTGAACCCAATGCCCCGAGGCTCGATGCTCACGGGGCATTTTTGTTGGCGACAGGGCTCAGAGCGGGACAGTGAACTTCAGCCAATAGGCCTGGCCATCGGTACGGTTGCGAACACCGGATTCATCTTGCCATTTGGCGCTGAGGAACCAGCCGTCCCGGCTGGCGTATTGCACCGCCGGGCCGATGGAGAAGGAGCTGCCACGGTTGCCATCGGCGGCATCGACCTGGGCTGCGGCGGCGCAGTTGGAAGCGCTGCACTGGTCATCGCTCACCTGCTTGTAAGCGTGGCCACCGACGCCGAGGACCCAGCCATTGCCCAAACCCCAGCCAAGGGTATAGTCGGCGTGCAGTTCGCGGCCGGACTGATAGTGGGTGTCCTGATTTTCGAAGTTGTAATCGTACATCAGGCGTACATCGGCGTTGAAACCCTTGGGGTCCATGTAGGTCATGGCATACACCGCTTGTGCGGTGTAATAGTTGGTGCCGAGGTTAATCAGGTCGTTCTTGTCATATTCGCTGGCGGTGGGCAGAACGAAGTCGATACCCACTGCGGTGTGGAACTTGTCACTGTGGTGGAACCCGACCACCGGGCCGAGGTGAGCGTCGCCGATGCCGCGCTTGTGGTCGTGCGGGCCGTTCTTGATGTTCAGCCGCATGTCATTGAGCGGTAGCAAAGCGTGGAAACCCAGGCTGCCACCCAAGACCTGCTGTTCGGTGACCCAGATGAACCGAGGCACAATGGTGGTGACGCGCAGGTCGATGTCGGCCACCTTGTCGCCCGCGTTGTCGCGAAGGGTATCGGCCAGGTAGTCGCCGACGAAAACCTGACCGTAGGTGCCAGGCGGCGGCAGGATACCCATGCCGTAGATTTCAATGCCCAATGGCCAGGACGACACACCGCCTTCGGTAGCCTGGGCCAGTGAGGCGCTGCCGGCCAACAACAGGGCTGCGCTGAGCGAAAGGGGCGTGCAGCGGGGGAGTCTGTGATGCATGGGAGGACAACCTTATTGTTATGAGTGGTGGACCGCAGTTGTTGCCTGCGCAAGGTTGTCCTACTCAACTATTGTGCCAGCTTGGATTTTATTGTTATTCCTTTTAAATCAATAAGATGGATTATCCCTGCTAATGGTTGCAGCGACCTGTGACGCTTCTTGTTAAGAAAATTCGACTGAGTGCGCAAAGTTCGTGACGGTTCACGCGCCGCTTTGCTCGACGCCGTGGCGGAAGGCATTCGGTGTCTGGCCAGCGAGACGGCGAAAGAAGCGTGAAAAATAGGTCGGGTCACTGAAGCCCAGGCTGTCGGACAACTGGTTGATGCTCATGTTGGTGTAAGTCAGATTACGCTTGGCTTCCAGCAGCAGGCGCTGGTGAATGATCTGCAGCGCGGTTTGCCCGGCCAGTTCGCGGCACAGGGTGTTCAGGTGCACGCTGGAGAGACCGATGCGCTGGGCGAACACCTCCACCGACAGATGCTCGCGGTAGTGCTGCTCTACCAACTTGATGAAGCGGCTGAGCAAGTGCTGGTCGCGTTCGCCACGATTGCTTGGCGGCGTGCTGAGTTGACTGTGGCGGCTGGTCCAGACCATCAGCACACTGACCAATGAGTGCATCAGCACGTCGCGCGCCGGTGCGCTGCTTTCGTATTCCTCCAGCAGGGCGGCAAACAGAGTGTTGATATAGCGACGATCGCGCCCAACCGGGTAGCACCCGCAAGACGCCAGGACGGTCAACGGCGCGCCCAATTGCGACTCCAGTTTGGCCACCAGTGGCGCGCCGAGGGTGAGCACATAACCCTCGATTTTTTCCGAGAACTGAAAACCATGCACGGTCAGCGGCGGAATGACCTGGATGGCCGCTTCCAACACGTCACTACGCTTGCCCTCGATCTCGACCACTGCCTGGCCGCGTTGCACATAGAGCAACTGGAACAGGTCGGCATGACGGTGCGGCTTGATCTCCCAATGGTGCAGGCTGCTGCGTTTGGGTATGGATTCACAGTGCAGCAAGTCCGGGGTGGACCACGCCTTGTTTTCACCATACAGCTTGAACACCGGGATGTTATTGACACTTTTTTTCATCGTGTTCGGCACCCTTGAGGACGGAAACGTACAGTGTGTGTGGTCGTTCGATAATCGAACCAAATTTGTAAAAGTGCAATTTTACCCTGAAAAATCACCTTTTATTGCAAGTTTCATCAGTAAAAATGCAGGAGGTAAATAAAACAAAATAATCCGGCCGCCATCTGCAAACGGTTGGAAATCGCATATCAGAGATTAAAATAATGAAAACTCAGGTTGCTATTATCGGCGCTGGTCCTTCCGGACTCCTGCTCGGCCAATTACTGCATAACGCCGGCATCGACAACGTCATCGTCGAACGCCAGACACCGGACTACGTCCTCAGCCGAATTCGTGCCGGGGTGCTGGAGCAAGGCACCGTCGACCTGCTGCGCGAAGCAGGTGTATCCGAACGCATGGATGCCGAAGGCCTGGTCCACGAGGGCGTCGAGTTGCTGGTGGCCGGCAAGCGTATTCATGTCGATCTCAAGACACTGACCGGTGGCAAGACTGTCATGGTCTATGGGCAGACCGAAGTCACGCGCGATCTGATGGAGGCCCGCAGCGCCCTGGGTGCCCCGATCATCTATTCGGTCGAAAACGTGCAGCCCCACGACATGAAGGGCGACAGCCCCTACGTCACCTACGAGAAAGATGGCCAAACCCACCGAATCGACTGCGATTACATCGCCGGGTGCGACGGCTTCCACGGGGTCGCCCGCAAGAGCATTCCTGACGAAGTGCTTACCCACTACGAGCGCGTATATCCTTTCGGCTGGCTGGGACTGCTATCCGACACGCCACCGGTCAACCACGAGTTGATCTACGCCCACCACGACCGGGGTTTCGTGTTGTGCAGTCAACGCTCGCTGACCCGCAGCCGTTACTACCTGCAAGTGCCGCTAACCGACAAGGTCGAAGAATGGTCCGATGAGCGTTTCTGGGGTGAACTCAAGGCACGTCTGCCACACGAGGTGGCGGACAAGCTGGTGACCGGCCCTTCGCTGGAGAAGAGCATCGCGCCGCTGCGCAGCTACGTGGTCGAGCCGATGCAGTACGGCAAGTTGTTCCTGCTCGGCGACGCTGCCCACATCGTGCCGCCAACCGGTGCCAAGGGCTTGAACCTGGCCGCCTCGGACGTGTGCTACCTGTATCGCATCCTGGTCAAGGTGTATCGGGAGGGGCGTACCGACCTGCTGGAAAAATACTCCGAAGTGGCACTGCGCCGTGTCTGGAAGGGCGAGCGTTTCAGCTGGTTCATGACCAACCTGTTGCACGACTTCGGCGAGCACAAGGACGCGTGGGACCAGAAGATGCAGCAGGCCGACCGCGAGTATTTCTTCAACTCCCACGCAGGGTTGGTCAACATTGCCGAAAACTACGTGGGGCTGCCCTACGAAGCTATCGAGTAGAACGCCTGCAATACCTGCGCTGCGCAGCTAGTCGTCACGCGCAGACGATAACGGCCTGTGGGCTGACTGCGGATACTGAACCTCTACAACAACAATAAAAATGTGTAGAGGTGTCCATGAATCCTATGCACGCGGCTGTGCCGCGGTCCGCTTACTCTGCTGCAAAAAACCTGAAGGCCATGGGGCTGATCGGCGTGATGATGCCGTTGGCTGCGCAAGCTGACTTTGTCGAAGACAGCCAGATGAACCTGGGATTGCGCAACTTTTATGTCGACCGCGACTTCAAGGGCGACAACCCGAGAACCTCGCGCGATGGCAGTTGGAGCCAGGGCTTTGACCTGCGCTTTACCTCCGGTTACACCCAGGGGCCGCTGGCGTTCGGTCTCGATGCGGCCGCGCAATACGCCTATCGCCTTGACGGTGGCGGCGGTCGTGGCCCGGACAGTGTCTTGCCCTATAGCCAAAGCAGCCGGGAGCAGGCCAAGGATTACGGCCGGGCGGCACTGACCGGCAAAGTTCGCTTCTCGAAGACCGAGCTGAAAGTCGGTGAACATCGGCCGACGTTGCCGGTGGCCTTCCAGGACGACTCACGGCAGTTGGTGACGTCCTTCCATGGCGTACTGGTCAAGTCCAACGAGATAGACAACCTGACCCTGACTGGCGGGCGATTCACCGAGATCAGCAGCCGTGAATCCTCCAACAGGGAAAAGATGTACCTGTTCACCAAACCTGGCGGGCCGCGCTACACCAGCGACGGACTGGACTTTGCCGGTGCCACCTACGCCTTCGGTCCCAACCTTTCGGCCAGCTACTTTTACGGGCAGTTGGAGGACATTTACCGGCAGCATTACCTGGGCCTGACGCTCAACTCGGACCTGGGTGGCGGCTATCGCCTGAAGACCGATTTGCGCTACTTCAACAACAAGGAAGCGGGTCAGGCCCTGTACGGCGAAATCGACAACCACTCCTATGGCGCCATGATTACCTTGAGGAAGGGTGGGCACGGTGTTGGCGTGGGTTATCAACGCATGTTGGGTGACAGCACGTTCCCGACCCTGAATGGCTTCGCTCCGCAGCCTTATCTGGTGAACTGGTCGGCCGTGGCCTTCATCAAACCCAACGAGAGTTCCTGGCAGGCGCGATACGACTATGATTTCGCGGCCATGGGCGTGCCCGGCTTGACCTTGACCACCCGTTACCTGCGCGGCACGGGCATCGATCGCGGTGGGGACCTCAGCGACAGCGCTGAAAGCGAGCGGGATCTGTTTCTGGCGTATGTGATCCAGGGTGGGCCCTTGAAGAATGTGGGCATGGAATGGCGGAACATCAACGCCCAGTTCAAGCATGGCAATGACTATGATGAAAACCGAGTGATGACCACCTATACCTGGAAATTCTGGTAGGTCATGGTGACGGTCGCTCTGCCTGGAGCGACCTGGCCGCCATGACTACGTATGGACGCAATCGACGAAAAACCTCAAGCCGGCCTGGCCAGTGTTTGCGATGGCAACTCACCAAAGGCCTGCTTGTAGGCCGCGGTGAAGTGGCTGGGTTGCGCAAAACCCCAGTGAAACGCCAGCGCCGATAACTGCAGGTCTCCAGGTTGGTGGCTCAGTAGTATTTTGCGTATCGCCTGTAGCCGGCAACTCTGGATATAGCGTTGCGGGCTGGTGCCCAGGCCATTGCGAAACGCCTGTTCCAGGCTGCGTCGGCTGGTACCGCTGATGGCTACCAGCTGCATGATGTCCAGCGGCTGGTCGAGATGGGCATGAATAAAATCGACCACCCGTTTCACGGTGCCCGGCAACAGGCGACGTTGTGGCTCCGTATGCAAGCTGGGGATCAGTTGCAGCAGGTTCTCGCAAAACAGGTGCTGCACATGAGACTGGCTGGTTGGGTTGGCCAGCAACCCCGAGGTGTTGCCGGTTTCGCTGTCCACCAGGCGCAGCAAGCTGCCAAGGCTCTGCAGGGCACGATGGTTGCTATCGAACAACAGTGTCCGGGTCGGGAGCCGCAGCTCGTGGGTCTGATGGTGGCGCTCCAGGTGATCGAGCAGTAATGCAGCATCCAGGGCAATGACGATCGCCTTGGCCCCCTCATGCCAGATGACATCCACCTCATGCCCAGGGCTGAATACCAGAAGCTCTCCGCCATTGGCTTGCAGGCCGTCGGGACGACTGCTGATGGTACCTTGCAAGGGTAAAATCCCATGCCAGCTGTTCAAGGGGCTAGAGCTCACGCGGACTTCACCGCCCCATTGCGCCCCGAACAACTTCATCTGCGGCAAGGACTGCAAGGTGAAAGCAATGTCCAGGGTTCCTCGTCTTCCGAGGCTGATCCGACGTTCTTCAAGATGGTTGTTGAGCAGCGCCTCGGCATCTTCGATATTGCGCGAGCGCAGTAACGGCTCCGCTGCAAACGGAATGTTCCTGGCAGGGCAAGCCTCGCTCCTTGAAGGAGGCGGGCCGCTGATAGAGGGTGTATTCATCAGCGTAACCTTTATTCTTGTTTGTCCGGGTTGCCCCGTCTGGTTAATGAGTGCTGTATCAACGGTGTCGTTGTTGCGGTACATGGACAACAGGCTCGACAGCGGGTGTCCCGTGCCCCCGCCAAGGCAGGGATGATGAACGATGGCTGACCGGTTCCCCAGCTGTCGGGGCAAATAACGACGCGGCTGGATAAGCGCTTGCGCAACCGCGTTAGCGGCCGGCGTCGGGCTCTCGGCATACTGGTGGCTCAGCCAATAATAACAACTGAGGAACCGCGCGTATGAGCTGGATGACCCATCTGACGCTTGCCCTGATGGTTGCCGTTTGCAGCCCCGCAGCCATGGCCGCAGACGAGCGCCCGAACTTCCTGATAATTGTCGCCGATGACCTGGGTTACAGCGACCTGGGCAGTTTCGGCGGTGAAATCAGCACCCCGAGCCTCGACTCGCTTGCCCGGGACGGTGTGCGCCTGGGCAACTTCCATACGGCCCCCACCTGTTCGCCGACTCGGGCGATGATGCTCTCCGGTGCCGACAGCCACGTGGCTGGCCTGGGCAACATGGGCGAGCTGCTTCAGCCGTTCCAGCAAGGCAGGCCTGGTTACGAAGGTTACTTGAACGAACGCATGGTCACGGTCGGACAAGTGCTTCAGGACGCGGGCTACAACACTTATACCACCGGTAAGTGGCACCTGGGTCGCACCGAAGAAACCAGCCCGAAGGCACGTGGTTTTGACCGCTCCTTCATACTGGTACAAGGCGGCGCCAGTCATTTCGATGACCAGCACGCCATCATCGCGAAAGACCCGAAAGCGATTTATCGCGAAGACGGCAAACAGGTGGAAGTGCCGAAGGGGTTCTATTCCAGTGAGTTCTACACCAATCGGCTGATTGACTACATCGAAGCCGACAAAGCCAGCAACAAGCCGTTCATGGCCGTCTTGTCGTATACCGCCCCGCATTGGCCGCTGCATGCTCCGGATGACTGGCTGGATAAATACAAGGGCCGATACGACGCAGGCTATGAACCGATCCGCCAGGCACGCCTGGAGCGCCAGAAACAGCTGGGTATCGTCGCAGCGGATACGACGCCCAACACACCCATGGCCAAGGGTCTTCCAAACTGGAGCCAGTTGAGCGATGAGCAGCGAAAGCGTGAGGCGCGCAACATGGAGATCTATGCGGCGATGGTGTCCAACATGGACTATCACATCGGTCGACTGCTCCAGTACCTGGAGAAAACCGGCAAGCTGGATAACACCTTCATTGTGTTTATCTCCGACAACGGTGCCGACGGCAACAGCCCGCTTGACCTGCCAGGCAACAAGGAGTGGTTCGCCAGCGAGTTCGATAACAGCCTGAAGAATCTCGGTCACAAAGGCTCGTATGCCGACTATGGTGCTCAGTGGGCCCAGGTCAGTTCCACTCCGTACCCACTGTTCAAGGGCTTCACCAACGAGGGCGGAATTCGTGCGCCGGCGATCATCAGCGCGAAAATGCTGAAAAAGGCCCACCTGCAAGGCACCGTCAATAAAGACATGGTCCATGTGATGGACCTGATGCCGACCTTGCTGGACCTCGCCGGCGTACCGGCACTGGGCAAAACATTCCACGGCCGTCCGGTGCAAACCATCAGTGGCAAGAGCATGCGCCCGTTGCTGGAAGGGCAAGCGATGGCCGAACGTCAGATTGGCTGGGAATTGTTCGGCCGCAAGGCGCTGCGCAAGGGCGATTGGAAAATCACCCTGGTCAACCCACCCTACGGCACCGCCAACTGGCAGCTGTACAACCTCAAGGCCGACCCTACCGAAAGCCGCGACCTGTCCCAGGCCGAGCCGGCAAAAATGAAGGAAATGTTGGTCGCGTGGGACCAGTACGCGAAGGAAAACAACGTGCTCGATGGCAAGTTCGACCTCAAGTATGGGTTCGAGACGTGCCTCTATGAATATTGTTTCAAGTAAGCGGGTGCCCTGAAACCCGCTATGTGAGCGGCGACAACGTGAAACTGAACAATGGCAATACCGGCAAGTAGTGGGAGCGCAATGGCGAAATCAAATAGGAGAAAATCAAAAGCCAGAGCGAGGCGGCCTGACAGTCGACCTGATTGCAGGTCTGTCCGGGATCTGATCGTTCCCACGCTCGGCGTGGGAATGCCGCCGGGGACGATCCGCGTTCCGCTGACGACGCATGACATGAGCCATGCGCAACGGTGACGCGGAGCGTCACAGGATGCGTTCCCACGCAAAGCGTGGGAACGATCATCTCACCGCAGAAGAAAAAGCTCGACACTGGGTCGGGCTTTCCAATCACGTGGCCAAATCCCTTTGGCTGACTGCAGTGTGCTTGCCAAGTGTTACGAAGGCGTGACGGGAGTGTGCCCATCACGTGAAGCCCGGCATTCTCTCAATGGAGCGTCTTTCGACTCTCTCCAATCCTGATCCGGTCAAGCGCCCGGTTTAAGGCGTCCAGGGCATTGAGAAGGGCTTTTGCCTCAGCTTCCCGGCCATCTCCCCATAGTCGTTCAGCCATTTTGTTCAGGGCCTGGATAGATCGTTCAATGTCCGCAGCGGATGCTGGAGGGGTGTTTGTCTGCTGCTTCTTTGACATGCTCAACATTTCTGAAGTGATGGAGTAACAGTGCGCAATCAACCTGACAAATACAAGTGAGCAATGGTTGGCGATCATCGAACGCGCCGTTACAAGCGCCGCTGCAGTTACAGTACCCTATGCGCAGTTCAGCCAATGCAGGAAATGTAGATGAGCGATGAGATTGATATTCCAGAACCCGAGCACGACCATCTGCTCGATCATGAATTCCACGATGAAGAAGCATGGGTTGAACAAGACGCTCAAGGCATTCTTGACGATGAAGAAGATGAAGACGAAGAGGATGATGACCTTGATTATCTAGATCAGATAGATCAAGAAGACGACTGATCATGGCAGGTAAATACGAGAAAAAAGAAAGCCCGCACTGAGCGGGCAACTGGAATGAACCTGACAGATTCAGGCACCTGATTCAGGGTCACTCGCGGGTAAGCCGCGAGCCTCCTGGTCATTTTCGTCCTGAGCGCTTGTGCCTTCTTGCGGATGCTCGCTCGACACCGAGTTATTGGCCGCCACATCTGTCATATCGTCATCGACAGGCGCTTCATCGTTCGGTGGCAGCGGCACCTGCGGCTGATCTTTGCGGGGATCGTGGCCGGTTTCGTTGTCCGTTGTTCGCGTTACGTCCTGCTGTGACATGTTGCCAACTGCATTTTCGTCAATGTCCATGCTGGCTCTCCGTTCTGAGGCGCGGGATGTCCGTGCTTTTACATGAGAGACAGCGGCGCATCGTGAGTGCCGGGCTTTGGACGAACGGCGCGTCAGGTCTGGTCGAAACCGGGTTCCGGATCGATTGGCGGGATGCACTGCAAGGTGGTGAGATCCAGCAGTGTGAAATAACCGTCCAGCCAGCCCGCGGTGTCGACGTGGTACACATTGCCCAGCACCGCAGGCTGCCTGAGTGGCGTATGGCCAACCACCAGGGCGCGAAGTCCATGGACGCCGCGGGTATCGCCCGCCTGAATCCGGGTTCGTGACCACATGCAGCGCAGCAGTACGGCTCGCAGTTGCTTGTCACTTTCAGGCGATTGCAGTTCGGCGCGAAGTTGGTCCCATGAGGACACTGGGCAATCGGCGTGAATAATCCCGACCAATCCGCCAGGCGTCTCTATCTCGATAGCAATCGGTAGTTCGGCGAACTGCAGCGCGAACGCTTGCTGCTCAGGTGGCGATAAACCGGTGAACCATGAGCCGCCATTGCAGATCCAGCTAAAGACGTCACACGTATCGAAGTGAACCACGAAGTCGTCATGGTTGCCGCGCACGGGGTGAAACCATGGCTTGGCCAGCCAGTCCAGTGCGTCCCGGCATTCAGGTCCACGATCAATCAGGTCTCCGACGCTGAACAGGCGGTCGACAACAGGATCGAAACCAGCCGCATCCAGCGCGGCTTGCAATCGGCTGAAGTGCCCGTGAATGTCACCTGCCGCGAAATCCCGACCCGCAGTGTTTGCAGCAAAGCGCTGGATGCGCGGCACCTCGATGGTTGTGGTCATGGGGTACTCCGGTACGGCAGGACGTGTTGCTTTGTTGCTGGTCGATCACCGCTTAAGCATGCGCCAGGGTTGTGGGCCGTGTCACAACCGTTTGTTTAAAATTTGGCATGGCTTCGCCGCGAAGCGTATACATTCCAGGGGTACTTCCTTTCTGAGAGAACGGATATGTTCAGATATCGCTCGTTTGTTGCCGCTATTGCCTGTGTTGCATTGGTTTGTGCCTCGACGCTGGCATTGGCCGATCCTGGGAATGGCAAGGGGCAAGGAAACGCAAAGGGCAATTCGCAAGACAGCCAGGAGCATGGCAACCAGGGCAACCAGGGCAACAAGGGAAAGCATTCAGGCGGCGGTGATTGGGATAATGGCCCAAGCATCAATCGGGGAAGCGTTCTTGGCATTGTGGACGGGTATCGGGACTACTGGGCCCCTGGACCTGCGTTACCACCCGGCATTCAAAAGAACCTCGCCCGCGGTAAACCGCTTCCGCCGGGGATTGCCAAGAAGCTCGATGGCCGGCTGATCGGCAGGCTGCCGCATTATGACGGGTATGAATGGCAGCAGGCGGGCACCGACTTGATACTGGTGGCGATCGCTACCGGTCTGATCTATGAAGTGCTCAACGGCGCTTTCGATTGATTCTTGCTGGCGACTCCGTCCGTCGCGGGACTTGAACTGTCATGGGGTTTACGCGTCATAAAGTACGCGTAATCAACCCTCACGGAAGCAATCATGCTTTTAAAAAACAAGAGTCTCGTTGCTGTAATGTCATGCGCCCTGATGCTTGCAGCCGCCCCGTTACTCCCTGCTGACCTGTCCATCATGAACGCCGCCTATGCGAAAGAAGGTGGTGGTGGTGGTGGTGGTGGTGGTGGTGGCCACGGCGGCGGAAATGGTGGCGGAAACGGCGGTGGCCATGGCGGTGGTAATGGCGGCGGTAACGGTGCCGGCCACAGTGGTTCGGGTCATTCCGGCAGTAACGGCCACGGCAAGGGGTTGAGCAGTGATCATGCTGGCAAGGCCGTTCGCGACCATGGCGTCAGTGGCAATCACTACGGCAGTGATCGTAATAGTGACAATGGCCACGGCACCACGACTTCAGGCATCGCACACTCCAAAGATACGCGCGGCTTGGACAAGGCCAGGGCCATTTCGGAATCGACGCCGGGCGATCACAACTCGAAGGGACTGAGTAAAGCCGGCGCGCCAAAAAAATCCCACTGAGCAGAAACTGCCAGGCAAGCGACTTTCTAGCGGCCAGGCTTCTACAAAAAAATCCCGGAGACGTCTGTTTCCGGGATTTTTTTGTACTGCAGGTCGGTAAGCGTTTTACCCAGCGCTCTCGAGGATCAGCAATAACAATAATCAGCTAGTCTTCAACTTGGTGTTGCAGGCGCTTTCCGTGTGGAGAGGAGACTGCTTTCCATCGCAGGAGCACAGCGTATGTCCAGAATTTTCTTTTTGATGTTCGCCGGCATGGTCATGTGCGTCAGCCAGGCTATGGCGGACCCCCTGAAGATCGGCGTCATCGGTTCCGGTAACGTTGGCGGTACGCTGGGTACGCTCTGGGTAAAGGCCGGGCACTCGGTTATGTTTTCCTCGCGCCACCCCGAGGAGCTGACGGATCTGGTCAATAGCGCTGGCCCAAACGCTCAGGCGGGCTCGGTGAGCGATGCCGCCACATGGGGCGATGTGATCGTGTTGAGTGTTCCCTATGGCGCGATGCCAGAGCTGTCCGAAAAGGTCCAGGGCAAGCTGGACGGCAAGGTAGTGTTGAGCACCAGCAACCCGTTCGGCGGCCGTGACGCAGAGGTCGGGCGCAAGGCGCTGGAGATGGGTGTCGCCTCGGCGGACCAGCAATATCTGCCCGGAATACACCTGGTGCGTGCGTTCAACGCCATAGGCTATGCATCGATGAAAGACCAGTCGGGCAAAGACAAGGCGATTGCAGTATTCGCCGACGACGCCCAGGCCCGGGACATGGGTGCCCGGTTGGTGCGCGACGCCGGTTTTTTACCGGTTATTTTCCCGCTGGCGCGAGCCAATGAAGGGTTGCCGGGCGGCCCGCTCAGCGGCCTTTGGAACGAAGCCGAACTCAAGCGCAAAGTCGGTCTTTAGGAGAAATCCACCATGGCTTCCGCAAATCTGTTGGCCATTGCCTGGAGTGTGTTGTCTTGCACGGCAGCGTTCGGTCAAGGGGCGGCCGACACCGATCACCCACCGGCAATATTGCCATTGGAATCCGAGACGACGCCAAGGCTCATTGCCTATCCGCCGCTCGCCGAGCCGCTCGCCCGCGGGGTCGTCATCATCCAGTATCGAACAGAGCACGCCAGGATCATGCCAGTATTCGGTAAGGCGGCCGCCGATGTATCCCCACGACTGGGCCACCTTCACGTGACTGTCGACGACTGGAAAGGTACATGGGCGCACACCAGTGAAGATCCGATCATCCTGGTCGGACTGACCCCCGGCGCCCACAAGGTTCTGCTTGAAGTAGCCGACCCGACGCACAGGATCCTCACCCATACGACAGTGAGTTTCACTGTTCCGCCGAAGGGGCCATCCGTCGCCCCTCACACTGGCGCAGGTCCCGCGGTAAAACCGTAACTGTTGAGTGGTTAGTCGCGTACGTTCTGGTACAGCATCAACCGTGAGGTTTCGTGCATGGCGCGGGTCAACCGTGACAGTCGCTTGAACTCCTCGGGGTTTTGCTCGGCCACGTTGTCCAGCGGCGTCGGTGAGGCCAGGTCATGCAGGGTTGGCGAGCTGCCGTCGTGTTCCATCTGCACCATGTAGTGTTGCGTCACGCCGGCAATCAGCGGGAAGGTGCCTTCACGCAACACCAATGGCACCACACGTTCGCCTTCGGGCGCGGGCTGCTGGATATCGCGGCCCATGCCGCTGTTGCGAAACTCCAGGCCGGCCATGCCTGCCACGGTTGGCAGCAGGTCCACCAGGCCGACAGCTTCCTCGACCTTGCGTGTTCCGATCAGGCCTGGCGCGTGGATGATCATCGGCACCGCGTTGCTCTCCAGGCCCAGTTGCTCGTAGGCCGGGGCCAGGAAGGGGATCTGGGCGATACGGGTGTTGTGATCGCCAAACAGCACGAAAATGGTGTTTTCGTACCAGCCGCCGGCCTTGGCGATTTCCATCAGGCGTCCGATGTTGAAGTCCAGCAGGCGTACGGCGTTGTATTGCTCGACGCTGCGCGAGCCGGCGGCCTGGACTTGCTCCAGGGTAGGGTGCTTGACCTCGAAGCCGTCATTGCTCTTTGGAATGGTGAATGGGCGGTGGTTGCCCGCCGTTTGCACATAGGCGAAGAACGGTTTGTCCTTGGGCAACGCTTGCAGGATCTGGTCGGTTTCCTTGAACAGGTCCAGGTCCGAAATGCCCCACACATCCACCACCGGGGATTTCCAGTCGCGCTCGTCGAACAGGCGAACGCCGTCGATGCTTTGCCGGATCAGGGCATTCATGTTGGCCCAGCCGGAGTTGCCGCCAATGGTGTAGATCTTGTCGTAGCCGGTGAAGGCATTGACCAGCGTGTTTTGCCGGGTGATAAGTGGATTACGCGTCGCGGTTTCCTGTCGAGTGACGTCAGGTACCCCGGTAATGCTGGCCCAGACAGTTTTGGCCGTTCCCGTGACCGGCACATAGAAGTGCTTGAAGAACCAGCTCTGCGTGGCCAGGCGATCGATGTTGGGCGTTGGATTGATCGGGTTGCCATAGGCTCCGACGGCACTGGTGCCCAGCGACTCGAGCATGACGAACATCACGTTAGGTGGTCGCGAGCCATTGATTTTGTAAGGTTGTGGCGTCTGGTGGCGGACGAAGTCGAGGGCCTGCGGATCAGGTTTGTCGACGCCCAGATAGTGAGCCATGACCGCGTAATGTTCGCGCACCTGTGCCTCGTCATAGCGTGACTGGCCGACCTTGACGGTGTCGTAGAAAAAAATCACCGGGTTCAGGCCCAGTGCGGCGACCTGGTTGTTGCCCGAGAAGAACGCATCGCTCCAGCGCAGCGGCACGGGGTTCTCGATGTTCAGGTGTTCGACACGGCCCAGGATACCCAGCAGCACCAGCACCACCATCACTGCACCGCCCCATGTCGCGCAGAGCGGGTGAATGGTTTTGCGTGGACGGTCCAGCGTGACGCGCTCCAGACGCACCAGGGCCAGTGTCGCGATTGCGATGGTTGCCAACCAACCCAGTGAGATCCAGATGACCGGGTAGGTTTGCCAGACCATGTCACGGGATATTTGCGCATCCTCGATGAAGCGCAGCACTGTGGCGTTGATCCTCACGCCGAGGTAGGCGTAGTGGCCAAAATCGATGATGTAGATCAGCAGCGCGACGCTGAGGGCGGCTACCAGGTACAGGCGGGCGATGCCGCGCAGGAGGCGGCTGCCGACAAGGTTCCAGCGCGGGATCCAGGCCAGCAATACCAGCGGCAGCATGATCAGGATGGCCAGGCGCAAGTCGAAACGAAAGCCGATGCCCAGAGTTGTCAGCACATGTTCGTCGCCCAGGGCTTTGGCGTCGAAACCGGAAAAGCCGAAAAAGAACACCACCCGCAGTAGTGCGAACAGCACGAAGGCGATCGCTGTTGCACCCAGCCAGTAATGCAGACGTCTCGATTTCAGCCAGCCCATGCCCGTTTCCTTATTGAGATTTCATTGAAGTTCAAGCGCCGCGCAGGGTGATGAGCCGGCGATACGGCCGACGCGCCGCCAGCATCAGCAGTGCCACGCAGCAATACAGGCCCAGCAACGGATCGACCAGGTAATCCCAATAGTTGTGGGAGGGTTTGATCCCGACGAGGAAGGCCAGGGTCGCACAGGTCAACATCACCACGGCCAGGTAATGGCGCAGGTAGAACAGGCCGAGCGTCATCAGTGCGACGAACAACAACAGGGGGCGCGGGCTGTAGCCCCGCCGGTAAGGGTCCAGGTCACTCAGGCCCAGGGTTGCGGGGTACAGCACCAGGGCCAGCGCGGCGAAGAGGATCAATACGCTGGTTTGACCCTGCCGCTCAGGCGGCAGCAGACCTAGCCTGCGCAAACATCCCCAGGCCATGAACACCATTGAGGTGATCGCAAGGTCGTCGATATGGCTGCGCAGGTAAGCGGCCAGCGACAACCCGCCCAGCGGTATGAAGCTGGCGGCCAGCAAGGCAAGCAGCAGCGCGATGCGCCAGGTCCTGCCCAGGCCAAAAGACGGCAGTAACAGGAAGAGGATCATCGCGAAACTGGCATGGGCCTGCCACAGATTAATCATTGGAGACGCTCGGCCAGCCAGGCATCGTTGAAGGTGACGTGCTTGATGAAGGTGTTGTTCCAGGAATAGACCAGGTGATACATCCCGTCGGGACTGCGGAGGAAGTAGGGGTATTCATATTCAAACTCACATTCCTGGCGTTTACACACACGTTTGTCGAGGTTGGCGAGGAATTGCGCCTCCAGCGTCTGGCGCAGCTTGCCACTGGAGCCACGGAATTGTTTGCCGATGATTTCCTTGTAGACCAGAGGGGTATACGGATCGCCCTCTGGATCCGGTGATTTGTCCAGGTCGTGCAACAGGCGCCAATCGTCCATTTTCGCATCGGTGCCATACAGGCTCAGCTTGAAGCGTCCATCCTGCAGGTCATTGAGCGCTACCAGCAACCCGCGGTCCGGCGTCGCAACAGCTGCCAACGAGGAGTTGGGGTTCGAAGGAACCAGCGGATAAGGTTCGCTCCAGCTTTGTCCGGCGTCTTCCGTGCGGCTCGCCAGGACCCGGTGGTGGGTGTCACCGGCATAACGCAACAAGGCGATGCCGCGTTGGCCATCCAGCGGAACGATCGCCGGTTGCAATGAATTATTGCCATGGCTGATGCGGAATTTATCGATCACATCACCGTCTGCGCTCAAGTACAGGTACTCGGCAAACTTGCCGAGGAACTCATGGTAGACCGGCAGGCCGATGGAACCGTCGGCATGGAACACCGGTGCCGACCGGACCAGGGTGCTGATGTTCAGGAACGGTGAAGTGATCAATTGGCGTGGTGCCGACCAATGCCCGCCAAAATCGTCTGAAACCATCACATTGACCGCGCTACCGGCCCATCCGCCCATGGACACGGAAACGTAGAACAGCCACAGGCGGTTGTCCGGCGCGAGGGCAATGACCGGGTTACCCAGTTTGCGGATGTACTTTCGCGTGCTTTGCTGGGTCGAGTCCCGGGTCGCCATGACCTGTTCCTCCCCCCACTCGCCGGTACTCAGGTTGAAACGGGCGGAGCGCACCTGAACATCGGCTGCGCCTTCGCGGGTGCCGGCGAACCAGACCGCCATCAGGCTACCGTCAGGCAAGGCAGTGACCGCCGCCGAATGCACGAAGTCCACCAGCCCGGAGGAGGCGAAACGGCTGGTATAGATGGGTTTAGCGTCCTTATCCGCCACCGCCGAGGCCGGATTGATCAGGGCAAAGGGCGAGTGCTCGGGGGCCGGGTGGGTGATCCATGCAGCCGCGAACAGGCAAACAAGGGCAATGTAGATGCCGAATGCAGGAATGCCGGAAAATTTGATGCGCATGATTGGGCCTTTGGCATTTCAAGACCCATTAAAACACTCAACCCCTTACTTTAGTACATAATTGGATTGTAAGAATTTTTGTTTTGCGGGATGTTGATTGAAAATTTGGCTGAGCGCTCCAAGGGCGACTTTTTCAGGGCGTGGAGCGGGTGGGTTCATGACCGTTTCCAGCCGACCCGTTTTCTGCTCGTCGGCACGTTGAAAACAGGCTCAAGATCGGTTCGTTCGAGCCGATGGGGTGGGAGCTGACGGCTTCAAGCAGTTCATTAGCCCGCAATGAAGAAGCCTGAGGCCGCCACCGCCCATCCGGTTTATGGCCTGTGGGCGGTGGCGGCACTTGCGCCGATCACCGAGCAGGTGATTGCCAACCAGCATTTCCCAGGCTAAACCACGCCGAACCGGAGCTCGCGCCACGAGCGTTCCGGCCAGTTTTATTTGCCAGCGGAATCATTGAGTTACTGAATGGTCAAAGACAGGGTTTCAACACCGTGCGGGATTTTCCAGCGGCTGAAACCCTCTCACCCCCCCCACCTTCAGGATGCTCAAATGAATCGCGCAGTAATGATGACCCTGGCCATTTCCAGCCTGCTCTTGCTGGGAGGCTGCGGACCTCACTGGGAAGACGGAGAAAGGTACGGTCGATATCAAGATCATGATCATCGCCGTGGCTATGACCGGGATGATGACCGAGGGTATGACCATCGATACGATCGTCGTGACGATGATCGCGACAACCGTCGTTATCGCGATCGTGACGACCGGGACGACTGATACATCCGGGGCTTTTGAAAAAGGGGTAGAGGTTGGTCAACTGCCAGACTTGCTACCCCTTTGATTCTCCCCGTCGTCCTCCGATGCTGCGTCTTTTTTTATGGAGTGCGCGTCGGCACCGGCGTTTGAACCCGCTGCTTCCTCGCCCTTTTTATCTGCCTTTTCTTCGTTGGATTCCGGCTGGTTGAGCCCGGGAAGTGCCGAAGGTGGAATCGTTGCATCCTCGGTGGTTTTCTCGGCGGCCTGCACGTAAAGCGGCGAAGCCGACAACAAGCCCGTGAGCATGAGAGTGACAATGGTGATGTTCATCGTTTGAGTCTTCCGTGCAAGGGTATGTACGGCATTTGAAGCACGGCTCACAGGAAGGTGCGCAGTGGCAGACGGGCGGCAGATCCGAAGTGTTGCAACGGGCGCCCGGGAACCATCACTTTTTCGGCGATTTGTTGCTTGTGGGGATGTGCAGGTAAGACATCACGCTTTCGGTCAGTTCGGTGGCCAGCTTCACGGCTTCCTTGTTGCGAGCCATCACGCCTGCCACCAGTCCTTCGATCAGGGCAAGCACGGCAATGTTGGAACTGGTCAACACCGGATGGTCTGCCGGGGCAAACAGCACGTGTTCGGCAATGGCGGTGAGCGGGGAGGCGGGTGAGTCGGTGATCGCCAATACCGAGGCGCCGCGCGCATTGGCAAAACGTGCAAGTTGCAGCGTATCGAGGGAGTAGCGCGGCAGGGAGATCGCGAGCAGTACGTCCTCATCAGTGATGGCAGCCAACCGGTAAGCGGCGTTTTCGTTGCCGCCCTCCATGCTGATGGCGGTTGCGTCCGCGCAGAAGGGCATCAGGGTAGAGGCGGCGAGACCGGCGAAGTAGACGCTGTTGCCAAACCCGAGGATGTAGATTTTCCGCGCCTCGATCAGGCGAGTGACAAAGGCCTCGAAGGTCTCGGCATGGTTGTTGGTCGCCGCCGTGGCGAGATTGCTGCTGGCGCTGTGGATTTGCTCATGCAGGCCAAATGCACCACCCGGTCGATGCGCCAGTTCGTTGCGCAACTTATCGACCGGCGACACCATCTGCTGCAACGTCGCGACCAACTCGGCTTTCATGCCGGTGTAACCACCCAGGTTCAGCGCCTTGGCCAGTCGATTGACCGCTGCTGGCGAGGTGGATGTCTCTTGAGCCATTTCTTCGATGGTCAACGTCGCGGCCCTGAGCGGGTGACGCAGGACAAAGTCCGCCACTTTGCGCAGTGACGGCGGCAGGTCGGAAACGATTTCCGCCAGTTTGCGCATCACTGGCGCGGCATAGACCGTGGTGTCTTTCGAAGGGGTTGGCATATCCGGCTCAACATGTCCTGAGGGTTGGAGGTGGGGTGGGGCGAATGACCCGTAGGAGCATGCTCGCTCCTACAGAGGTCTTGCTCGCGAGTGTATCCGAAGCCGACCCTCGCTGTGCGCAGATGACTTATTTCAAGCTACTCGCGCCTGAAGTTGCTGCAGTACTCAGGCTTCACTACGACCATGCAACAAAGTCAGCGAAAACGCCTACAAAATATAAAGAAAGATCTCTCAAGTCATCCACATACAAAAATTAATCGAAGCCTGGCACGGTGGCTTGGTTTATCGAATCCGCAATCACCCTGAGAAAAAATTAACTTACTAAGTTAGTGAAGTTATCGGTGTGTTGGAGCGGCGTTGAAATAGTAAAAAACCAACATTCGCTCTGGAAGACAAATGACAGAATACTTACTCGTTTTGTTTATCGGGGTCATTTCAGGCGTCGTCAGTGGTGTAATCGGTACGGGGGCATCGATCATGCTTCTGCCTGCGCTCGCCCTTTGTTTCGGCCCCAAGCAGGCGGTGCCGATCATGGCGGTGGCAGCAATCGTCGGCAATATTTCAAGAGTTATTCTTTGGCGAAAGGATATTCACTGGAAGGCGTTTTTAGCCTATTCGGTGACAGGGGTACCCGCAGCGGCTCTTGGTGCACACACACTCTGGAGCCTGAAAGCAACCTGGATTGATATAGCCCTCGGGACGTTCTTTCTGCTCATGATTCCCTATCGCCACTGGGCAAAATCAAGAAATTTCACTCTTTCGCTTTGGCAGCTCTCAATCACAGGGGCTTTTGTCGGCTACCTCACGGGTATTGTTCTTTCTACCGGGCCGCTGACCATTCCAATTTTTTCTGCATACGGGTTATTGAAAGGCCCATTGCTCTCAACCGAAGCAGCCGCCTCGTTTGTTATTTACTTGAGCAAGACAATTACCGGTGTTTCAGGCGGTTCCGTGAAGAACTTTTTGGGTGGGCAACATCCCGGCCGGAGCGTTCCGAAGCCGACCCTCGGTGTGCAGCGACGGGCCAAGAGTCGGTGTGCGCCGAAGGCTTATTTCAAGCTGCCAGCCAGGAACTGCTGGAGGCGTTCGGACTGCGGGTTAACCAGCACCTCGCGCGGGTCGCCACGTTCCTCGACCTGGCCCTTGTGCAGGAATACCAACTGGTTCGACACCTCGCGGGCAAAGCCCATTTCGTGGGTCACGACCACCATGGTCCGGCCTTCCAGCGCCAGGTCCTGCATGACCTTCAACACTTCGCCGACCAGTTCGGGGTCGAGTGCCGACGTGGGCTCGTCGAACAGCATTACTTCAGGTTCCATGGCCAGTGCCCGGGCAATCGCCACCCGCTGTTGCTCACCTCCGGACATATGCGCCGGCCAGGCGTCCATGCGGTGTGCCACGCCGACCTTGTCCAGGTAGTGCTCGGCCTTTTCCCGCGCCTGTTTCTTGTCGATGCCCAGTACATGCACCGGTGCTTCCATGACATTTTCGAGGGCACTCATGTGCGACCAGAGATTGAAGTGCTGGAACACCATCGATAACCGCGAACGCATGCGTTGCAGCTGCCTGGGTTCGGCAGCCTTGAGCCCGCCGAGTTTGTTGCTCACCAGCTTGAGCTGTTCGCCATTGAGCGCGATGTTGCCGGCGTTGGGTTGTTCCAGCAGGTTGATGCAACGCAGGAAGGTGCTTTTGCCCGAACCGCTGGAGCCGATGATGCTGATGACGTCACCGGCTTTCGCCTCCAGGGACACGCCCTTGAGTACTTCATGGGTGCCGTAGCTTTTGTGCAGGTCCTTTATTTCCAGCTTGTACATGGTTCTGACTCTCTGTTATCAGTCGCTGAGCAAGCGGCCTTGGCGAATGGGGGTACTGCCGGCAATTTTCGCCAGCCACAGGCCGGGCTGGGCAAAGCGCAGGCGTTCGCGGGCGTAAAGAATGCCGTCGGTACTGGCACGCACCACGCTGTGCTGGTCGGTGAGCGGATCAATCACTTCGAACAGCGGATCGCCGACCTTGACCCGGGCCCCCAGCGGTTGCAGATAACTCACCACCCCCGGGTGTGGCGCGTAGGCGTACTGCGCACCGGCGAACGGTGTCGCTTCACACCTGCTTGGTGGCGACGCAGGCCAGTCACCGCTGATCAGGCCTTGATCGGCGAGATAGCCGAGAATGGCTTGCGCGCTGTCGACGCACGTCTCGCGTTCGGTGTCAGCCATGCCACGCAATTCAATAGTGGTGGCTACACATGCCAGCGCAATATTGGCTTCAGGGAAGCGCTTGGCCAGTTGCAGCCAGGGGAGTGCGCAGGCTTCATCGAATGCGCTGCCGCCCGCAGCCTCGGCCAACAGGGCAACGCCGGCGTCCAGGCGGGCGGCCAACGAGCGCAGGCGTGGCCAGTTTTGCGGCATGGTATACAACAGCATGATCGACTCGAAGTCGCAGTGCAGGTCCAGCACCACATCGGCGTCGCAGGCATGCTGCAGCAACAGGCGACGCAAACCGTCGAGCTCCGAGGTCGCTGCCGGCAAGTTGGCGAGGGCATCGCCCATGGCGCGGCGGATCAGGGCGACGTTGGCATCGGCATCGTCGCCCAATTGACCTTCCAGTCGCTGCGCGACGTCCTTGCCGAGTTCCGGGAAGTCGCGATTGAAATTCTTCCCGCTGGAGAACTCGAAGCGACCTTGGTGCGTGGCCTGGAACATCTGGGCGATACCGATCGGATTGGCCATTGGCACCAATTCGATCACCCCGTTCAGGCGACCTTGCTCTTCCAGCGCCTGCAGGCGGCGCTTGAGTTCGACGGCGACGCGCATTCCCGGCAATTCATCGGCGTGCAGGGAAGCCTGGATGTAGGCCTTGCGCGCGCCGCTGCCAAAACGGAACAGCGAGAGCTTTCGTTCTGTGCCCGAGGCACTCCACGGCAACAGGTATTGAATGTGTTGCATGAGACTCCTTAGTGCTTGCGCGGTGCCAGGTAGGCCAGCCAGCGGCGCTCGGCCAACTTGAACAGACGAACCAGGCTGAAGGTCAGGGCCAGATAGATCAGGCCCGCGGTAATGAACGCCTCGAACGGCAGATAGAACCGTGAACTGACCGTTCGCGCGGCTCCCGTGATATCGACCAGCGTGACGATCGACGCCAGGCTGGTGGTTTGCAGCATCATCAGCACTTCGTTGCTGTACTGCGGCAACGCCCGGCGCAGGGCCGACGGCAGGAGAATCCGCCGGTACAGGGTCAAGCGCGACATGCCCATGGCTTTGGCGGCTTCGATCTCGCCGTAGGCGGTGGCCTTCAGGCTGCCGGCCAACAGTTCGGCGCTGTAGGCACTGGTATTGATCGCAAAGGCCAGGCAAGCGCAGAAAGTTGCACTGGACAGGTACGGCCAGAGCGCGCTTTGGCGTACCGCTTCGAACTGCGCCAACCCGTAATAGATCAGGAACAATTGCACCAGCATCGGCGTGCCGCGAATCACGTAGGTGTAGAGCCAGGCCGGGAAGTTGAGCAGCGGCGAACGGGATACGCGCAGCAACGCGATGGGAATCGCCAGCACCAGGCCAATGGCCAGGGAAATCAGCAGGACTTTGAGGGTCACCAGCGCGCCATTGAAATACAGCGGCAGGTTTTCCCAGATCAGGTTGTAGTCGAGAATCATGCCTGTGCTCCCCGTTACAGTTCGGCGGCTTTGACGCCGACCGAGTAGTGTTTTTCCAGATAGCGCAGCACCAGCAACGACACGCTGGTCAGCATCAGGTAGAGCGCGGCAGCGGTGAGGAAAAACGTGAACGGCTCATGGGTGGCGTCCGCCGCGTTCTTGGCCTTGAACATCATGTCCTGCAAGCCGATCACCGAGATCAGCGCAGTGGATTTGGTCAGCACCAGCCAGTTGTTGGTGAAGCCGGGAATGGCGAAGCGAATCATCTGCGGCACCAGGATCCGCCAGAACACCTGCAGGCCGCTCATGCCATAGGCCGCGCCGGCCTCGCCCTGGCCCTTGGGGATCGCCATGAAGGCGCCACGAAAGGTTTCCGAGAGGTAGGCACCAAAGATGAAGCCCATGGTGCAGACGCCCGCGATAAACGGATTGATGTCGATGTAGCGGGTGTAGCCCAGTGCGAGGGCAAGGCGGTTCACCAGATCCTGGCCGCCATAGAAGATCAGCAGGATCAACACCAGGTCGGGAATCCCGCGGATCAGGGTGGTATAGCCTTCGCCCAGTACCGCCAGCCATTTGAACGGCGACAACCGGAAGGCGGCGCCGATCAGGCCCAGGGCAATGGCCAGGGTCATGGAGGTCAGGGCAAGGTTGATGGTCAGCCAGGCGCCATCGAGAATGCTCGATCCGTAGCCGTGGAGCATGTTGAAGTTCCTCAAGCGAGCGCCGCAAGGCGCACGAGACAAGCCACAAGTGGCGCCTGCACAGGCCTGCGCCAGGGTCTGGGGTAAAGGCTTATTCGCCGTAGATATCGAACGCGAAGTACTTGGCCATCACTTGCTGGTACTTGCCATTGCTGCGGATGGCGTCAATCGCCGCACTCAGGCGCGCAACGTTCGCGCTGTCGCCTTTACGCACTGCAATCCCGGCGCCTTTGCCGAAGTATTTGGGGTCGTTGATGTCGGGTCCGACCAGGGCAAAACCATTACCCAATGGCGTCTTGATGAAGCTCTCGTTGGTGTTGACGACGTCGGCGAGGGTGGCGTCCAGGCGACCCGCTGCCAGGTCGAGGAAGGCTTCATTCTGTGAGGAGTAGCGAACAATCGAGGCGCCGGCTTTCTCAAGCTGCTCGGTGGCGAAACGGTCATAGGTCGAGGAACGTTGGACGCCGACTTTCTTGCCCTTGAGATCGACCAGCGGGTCGTTGATCACGTTGCCGGCCTTCATCGCGAACTTGCCCGGCGTGTGGTAGTACTTTTTGCTGAAGTCGACGGATTTCATGCGGTCCTCAGTGATCGACATCGACGACAACACGGCATCGATCTTGCGCACTTTCAGTGAGGGGATCATGCCGTCGAATTCCTGGATGACCCATTCGCACCTGACCTTCATTTCTTCGCACAGCGCGTTGCCGATGTCGTAATCGAAACCACTGACATTGCCCTCCGGCGTCTTGAAGGAGAAGGGCGGGTAGGCGGCTTCGATACCGATGCGCAGGCTGTCTTCGTCGGCATGTGCCAGCAAGCTTGCGGCGCACAGTGCCAGAGTACCTAGAAGTTCTGTCTTGTTCATATTGTTGACTCCCTGGATGAGGTGTTTGGGTGTTGCGCGCAGCGATCGTCCGATCTGTCGAAGGGGACCGCTCCGTGGATTTTCGAGGCTATAAATGGCACATAAAATTTCATAAATCAAACAAATGAAAAAAAACATATCAGTGTCGGGCGAAAAATACCGGAGCGTCACTGTCACTATTGGCAGGTCAGGCCCGGGCAAGTCCCACGTGCAACCACGCAGGCGGGCCTGATTGTCGATAGTCGGTTTTTTCTAGATCCGGGGGAGGGGACAGGGGTGGTAAGCGGACACGAATGCGACCGCTGACTCGCGGGGAAACTGCGCCCCGCGTTGTCAATTTCAGCGAAAAAACCTGCTGTTCACTTGTACTTGATCACGATCCCTTTGAGTTTGCGGCCATTGACGGTATGTACGTCGCGAGCCCATAGCGGCCCGTTGAGATAGGCACCTACCGGCTGGATATGGTCATAGACCACCACCACGGCATCGCCACCGAGCTTGGCGGCTTCTTCGCGCAGTTTCTGCTCGACCTCGGTAATGGGCGGGGCCGGGTCAACACTGGCGTCGATCAATATTTCGCCCAGCCGAACGTGTGGGCGCAGGGGCTCGGAGCGCAATACGACGATTTCACTGGGCAGTGTCGGTGCGGGATGTTCCACGCCAACGTAGGCGGTGGTCTGGGCATCGACTGTCGCGCAACCGCTGAGTGCCAGCAGGGCGGCGGCGAGCCCTCCTGCCAGCAGCGACAGTTTTAGACGGGTGGACCATGACGGGTCATGGGTGTGCATGGTGGTTTCCTCCGAAGGGCCGCTGTCACACGGGTGGCTTGTTGACGGTAGCAGACGGCCCGGGAGTTGCCAGAGTGCCCGACCGTTCCAGGCCGGAGCTGCTCGAAGACTTGAGCAGCGGCGCTGTGCGCGATCCTGTTACTGGTCCTTTTCGCAGTTGATCATCCACGACACGCCAAAGCGATCGACCAACATGCCAAAACGCGCGGCCCAGAAGGTGGCCTCGAGCGGCATTTGCACCTTGCCACCTTCGGACAGGGCTGAAAACACCTGTTCAGCCTCCTGGATGCTGTCGACATTCAGCGAAATCGAACAACCGCTCATCTCATCGGTGGGGCGATCGGGAGTGGTGTCCGAGCCCATGATCGCCTGGTCCCCCACGGCCAGCCGGGTGTGGATGATCAGGTTGTGCAGATCCTTGGGGACGTGCTCGGCGGCAGGTGTTTCGCCGAAGGTCAGCATGGCTTCGAGCTGGCCCTTGAGACTTTCGCCATAGAAGGTGAATGCGGCTTTGCAGTCGCCGTTGAAGATCAGGTAGGGATTGATTTTCATGATTGCGCTCCCGGTCAGTGGAAGGTACACATCGAATTGGACGCTGGGTGCAAGCGCGAATTCCGATGGCATCGACTGGGCAAGCAAAGCGCTAAAACGCGGAGGCAGCCTGGGTATTTTTAGATATTTTCTCGATAGGGCGCGCCAGGCTTATAGCCTCGCTCGTGCGCCTCGGCGCGAGCACGCGCTCGATGGCACCGCCGACCAGGTTCTCCAGCAGTTCATCGTGCTCGCTTTCGTCCAGCGAATGGGCGGTCAGCCAGCTGGGTGCGCTGTTAAGCAGGGCGGCGATGGCATGGCCGGCCGCCAGGAGACCTGATTCACTGAACCTCGAACGAGCGCCGAGCAGGACCATCAACTGGCGCTCGTATTGCTCGCGCAATTTTTGCACCCGAGCCTGCTGCTCTTCGTTCAGGCAACTGCTGTCGCGCTCCACCAGGCGATAATGCCAGGGCAAGTCGCGATGTAAATTCAGGTGCGCGCGAATCAGGCTGTTGAGTCGGTCGCGCTTGGCCGGCGCCTGTTGCTTGATGCGCCCCAGCGTGGCCAGCAGCTCTTCGTAGAACTCTTCGATCAAATCCAGCAACAGGTGCTGTTTGCTCGGGTAATGGTGATACAGCGAGCCCGGGGAAAGCCCCAGGCACGTCGCGAGCTCGCGCATGCCCACCTGACCGAAACCCTTGCTGGCGAACAGCTCCAGCACCTTGTCCCGGTATTCGGCGAAACGCGAGCAACGCTCAGGCATAGGCATGGAAGCCGCGCCCCGTCTTGCGTCCCAGGTAACCGGCGGCGACCATTTCCTTGAGCAATGGCGCCGGGCGGTATTTGCTGTCGTTGAAGCCCTCGTAGAAGGCTTGCATGATCGCCAGCAGCGTATCCAGGCCGATCAGGTCCGCCAGGGCCAGCGGGCCGATAGGCTGGTTGCAACCCAGGCGCATGCCGGCGTCGATGTCCTCGGCGCTGGCCAGGCCTTCCTGCAGTACCAGGATCGCTTCGTTGATCATCGGCACCAGGATCCGGTTGACCACGAACCCCGGGCGGTTGCCGGCGGTGATTGCGGTTTTGCCCAGGCGGGTCGCCATGTCCAGCGCCAGGGTGTGGGTGGCATCGCTGGTTTGCAGGCCGCGAATGACTTCGATCAGGCCCATCACCGGCACCGGGTTGAAGAAGTGCAAGCCGATGAAGCGTTCAGGCTGGCTGACACTGGCCGCCAGCTGGGTGATCGACAGCGACGAAGTGTTGGAGGCGATCACGCACTCGGCGCTGACCTGCGCGGCAATCTGTTGCAGCACCCGCAGTTTCAGGTCGAGGTTCTCGGTGGCGGCTTCGATCACCAGTTGCGCATCGTGCAGGCTGCTGTAGTCGGTGCTGGTGCGGATCTTGTCGAGGGCGGCGTTTTTTTGCTCGACGCTCAGGGTTTCCTTGGCGACTTGCCGGTCAAGGTTCTTGCCGACGGTGGCGAGGGCTTTTTGCAAGGCAACCTCGCTGATGTCCAGCAGGGTCACGTTGAAACCGGCCAGGGCGCAGACCTGAGCGATACCATTGCCCATGGTGCCGGCGCCGATCACCCCAATGTTTTGCAGATTCATGTTGCCGTCCTTTCGATAAACCTTGCGATACCTTGGCCGTCGTGATGGCCGAAAGCGTACTATTGCCGCGAGTCTAGAGCCGGCGCAGTGGTTGGCCTATGCCGAAACTGTTCAACGGCACTGATGTTTTTTGCCATTTCGGGTGATGGGGAGCGAAGCGTTCGCATGCGGGAAAAGGACTCGGTAGCCGCCTACTTCGTGCAGGCGATGATCCACGGGCTGGGGGACGATCCACAGCGAGTGCGGGCTGTGCTGGAACAGGCCGGTATCGATCCGGCGCTGATGCAGGACCCCACCTCGCGGGTGTCGGCCAATGCCTTTGCGGCGTTGTGGCTGATTCAGATCCGCGAGCTGAATGACGAGTTCTTCGGGCTCGATTCCCATGGCATGCCGCCGGGCGCATTCGCCCTGATTTGTCGCGCCTTGATCCAGGAGCCGGACCTGCACAAGGCCATGCGCCAGTGCCTGGCCAACTTCGCCCTGTTCCTCCGGGATTTTCGCGGCACGCTGACCGTGCGCGGCAAGCGGGCGGTCATCAGTCTGGACAGCCAGGCGGCCAACGAAGACGTCAGCCGATTCGGCGAAGAGACGTTCCTGGTGTTGATGATCAGCCTGCTCTGCTGGCTGGGTGGGAGGCGCATCCCGATCGACCGCGCGGACTTTCGCCATGCGCGCCTGTCACTCAGCGATGACCGTTTGCTCTGGGGGCCGAACCTGACCTTTGGTGCCGAGCGCACCGAAATCGAGTTCGCCAGTCATTACCTGCGCCTGCCGGTGGTCCAGGACCTGGCGTCGCTCAAAGTGTTCTTGCGCACCGCGCCACAATGGCTGGTGATCCGCTTTCGCAACCAGCACGGCCTGGCGTCGCAGGTACACCAGCGCTTGCGCAACAGCCATTACAGCCAATGGCCGACCCTGCAGGCCTTTGCCCTCGAACAACACCTGAGCCCCAGCACCTTTCGCCGAAAACTCGAACGCGAAGGCTGTTCCTATCAGGAGATCAAGGACGAAGTGCGACGCGCGGTGGCGTTCGAACAGTTGCGCGGGAGCCAGGCCAGTATCGGCGATATCGCCGAACAACTGGGTTTCCAGGAGCCGAGTGCATTTCACCGGGCCTTCAAGAAGTGGACGGGAGAGAGCCCGGGGCGGTATCGGGCGCGGTTTCAGGAGGGGCGGCTCGAAACCTCGGCGGAGTCTGACAGGTGAGCCCGATGTTTGACCGTGTCACCTCGCTTCTCGACCAGGCACGCCGTGCCTTGCTCCTTGTCTGGGGTACATCCCGGGGGCTGTTTCTGGGGCTGGTGCTGGCAACGCTGGTCGCCGGTGTACTTCCGGCGCTGGCGGCATGGCTGGGCCAGCGCATTGTCGACGCCGTGGTCTTCGCCATGCAATTGCACGCGCAGCAGGGCAGTGCGCCGTTGTGGCCGGTGCTGCGCTACGTGCTGTTGGAAGCGGGTGTGCTGGCCTTGCTGTCCGCCACCCAGCGGGCGCTGTCGGTACAGCAGTCGCTGTTGCGGGTGCAGCTGGGGCAGAAGGTCAACACGATGATTCTGGAAAAGGCCCAGACGTTATCGCTGGTGCAATTCGAGAATTCGGAGTTCTACGACAAGCTGGTGCGGGTTCGGCGCGAAGCCTCGACCCGGCCGTTGGCGTTGGTGATGAAGTCGCTGGGGCTGATCCAGAACCTGATCGTGCTGATCAGCTTCGGTGTGTTGCTGGTGCATTTTTCACCTTGGGCCCTGGTGTTGCTGGTGGTCGGTGCGTTGCCGGTATTTTTTGCCGAGGCGCACTTTTCCGGCGATGCCTTTCGCCTGTTTACCCGCCGCGCACCGGAGAGCCGGCAGCAGAACTACATCGAGACGTTGCTTTCCCATGAGGGCTACATCAAGGAGGTCAAGCTGTTCGGTTTCGCGCCGCTGCTGTTGCAGCGTTACCGCGACACCTTTGCCAGGCTTTACGCCGAGGACCGGCGGCTGACCCTGCGTCGCGATGGCTGGGGATTTGCTCTCGGCCTGCTGGGCACCGCGGCGTTCTACCTGGCCTATGCCTGGGTGGTGGTCGACGCGGTCCACGGCAGTATCAGCCTCGGCCAGATGACCATGTACCTGGTGTTGTTCAAGCAAGGACAGGCGGCGGTGAGCAGCAGCCTGAGCGCCATCAGTGGTTTGTACGAGGATGGCCTCTACCTGTCGAGCCTCTACGAATACCTGGCCGAACCCGTGGTTGCCGACACCGGTCATCTGACCGTGGGCGCGGTGCCTGGCGACGGCCTGCGCTTCGAGAACGTCGGCTTTCGTTACCCGGGGGCCAGTCGCGCCGCGCTGACAGGCATCGACCTGCATCTGGTGCCGGGGCACAGTGTGGCGCTGGTGGGGGAGAACGGTTCGGGCAAGACCACGCTGATCAAACTGTTGACCCGGCTGTATCGGCCCGATCAAGGACGCATCCTGCTGGATGGCAGCGATCTGCAAGCCTGGGAGGAAGACGCGCTACGCCGGCGGATTGGGGTGATCTTCCAGGACTACATCCGCTACCAGTTTTCCGTCGGCGAGAACATCGGCGTGGGCGACACGTTGGCGTTCAAGGATGAGCAGCGCTGGCAGCAAGCCGCCGCCGAAGGCATGGCTGCGCCGTTCATCGAGCGCCTCGATCGCGGCTATGCCACGCAACTGGGGCGCTGGTTTGCCGGAGGGCTGGAGCTGTCTGGTGGGCAATGGCAGAAAATCGCCCTGTCGCGCGCCTACATGCGCCGCGATGCCGATATCCTGATCCTCGACGAGCCGACCTCGGCACTCGATCCGGCGGCGGAAGCGGCGGTGTTCGAGCATTTCAGCCAGCACACCCAAGGTCGCATGACCCTGCTGATTTCCCACCGTTTTTCCAGCGTGCGCAACGCCGATCACATCATCGTGCTGGATCAGGGCAGCATCCTTGAACGTGGCGATCATGCCACGCTGGTCACGGCCGGGGGGCGTTATGCGCAGCTGTTCGACCTGCAGGCCCGGGGTTATCGATAACACTCAGGAATCCTGGGCACCCCGTGACACCATGCCCCGTGAACCCTTAGCCCCGGCTATCTGCGGTTTTGCCCGCATCAGGCCTTCGAGCGCCTGGCGATACTGGCTGCCGCCCAGGCTCATGCTGTTGTTGTGCGTGCCGCCGGGTATCAGCAACAAGCGCTTGGGTTCATTGGCCGCATTGAACAACTGCTGACTGAACCGCGACGGCATGAACTGATCGGCCAGGCCATGGACCACCAGCAACGGCATGTCGATGTCGACGATCTTGTCGATGGAGTCGAACTTCTGCGACAGCAACCAGCGCACCGGCAACCAGTTCACCGGCAGGTTGTTGCCCGCGACTTCAGTGACGGCATCGCCCAGGGAGGTGAAGGTGGACTCGATCACCAGGCCGCGCACCGGGACCGGGCGTTTTGCCTTTTTCGCCTGGGCGGTCAGGTCTGCCGCCAGGTCGATGGCCACCGCGCCACCCAGGGAGTGGCCGTAGATCAAGCGCTTGCTGGCATCCGGTTGCATCGCGGTGAAACGATCCCAGGCGGCCCGGGCATCTTCGTAAACGCTGGCTTCCGACGGCAGGTCGCCCTGGCTCTGTCCGAATCCGCGATAGTCGATCGCCAGCACCGAGTAGCCCATGGCTCGCAACTGCTCGATGCGAAAGGCCTGGCCGGTCAGGTTCCAGCGTACGCCGTGCAGGTAGAGAATCGATGGCGCGTCACGGCGCGCGGCCGGCCACCACCAGGCATGCAGGTTTTGCCCGGCCTTGAACTCGACGGGCTTGATGTCGAATTCCTGCACGTCCCCAGGCAAACCGCGATACCAGCGGGCCGTGCCCGGTTCAATGCGAAACAGCAACTCGCGCTCTTTGTACTTGAGTGCGCCGCAACCCACGGGCAGGCCGACGACCAGCGCGGCCATGCACAGCAGCGGCAGCCAGCGCAGGCGCAGGCGAGTGAGGAGGGCAGTGGTCATCGGGTGGTTCACCGGTATGGACATGAAGTGCGCGTTTTAACAGATGCGCGCGCGGGGTGGGGAAAACTGCGACTTGTGGGAGCGGGGTTGCTCCAGGCGGCGTTCCGACGAAGGCGATGGCACAGTCGACATTGATGCTGTCTGACACACCGCCATCGCCAGCAAGCCGGCTCCTACAGGTCCACGCGCAGCACGATTTTGCCGATGTGGTCGCCGGCTTCCATCCGCGTATGGGCTTGTGCCGCCTCGGTGAGCGCGTAAACCTGGTCGATCATCGGCAGGCAACGCCCGGCCGCAAGTACCGGCCAAACATATTCGCGCAGCTGTTCGGCGATCGAGGCTTTTTCTTCCCGGGTGCGCGAACGCAACAGCGAACCGGTGACCACGGCGCGCTTGGCCATGATCGCCAGCAAATCGACATCCTTGCCGAAGGCACCGCCGAGGAAGCCCAGCATCACCAGTCGACCTTCCATGCCCAATGCCGCGATATTCTGGTTCAGGTACGAGCCGCCCATGATGTCGAGGATGACATTGACGCCTTTGCCGGCGGTTTTTTCCGCAATGACCTGGACGAAGTCCTGATCGCGATAGTTGATCGCTTCGGCGCCCAATTGGCGGATTACCGCACACTTTTCCTCACTGCCCGCCGTGGCGAATGCCTTGATGCCGAACTCGCGGCACAACATCAGCGCGGTGGTGCCGATGCCGCTGGTGCCGCCGTGGATCAACGCGCGCTGGCCTTTGCTGGCGCCGCCCATGTCGAACAGATTGGCCCACACCGTAAAGAAGGTCTCCGGGACCGCCGCCGCGTGCACCCAGTCCATGCCTTCGGGTATCGGCAGGGCCTGGCTGGCCGGGACCACGCAGTACTGCGCATAGCCGCCACCATTGGTCAGCGCACAGACCTTGTCGCCGACGATAAAATCACTGACTTGCGCGCCAACGGCGACCACTTCACCGGCCACTTCCAGTCCCGGGATCGGGTTCATGCCGGGTTTCATCGGGTACTTGCCGGCGCGCTGGATCACGTCGGGGCGATTGACCCCGGCGGCGTGCACGCGGATCAGCACTTCACCGACGCCCGCCGTGGGCAAGGGTACCTGGCGCGGTTGCAGGACTTCGGGGCCACCCGGTTGGGGGATTTCAATCAAGGTCATGTCTTTAGGCAAATTCATTGCATATACCTGTGTGGAAAATCAAAAGATCGCAGCCTGCGGCAGCTCCTACATGGGAATGCAGACACCTGTAGGAGCTGCCGCAGGCTGCGATCTTTTGACCTTCATGGGCAACTGGCCTGAACAACAGGGTCAGGTCGATTCATCAAGCGCACCGCCAACTCCAGCAACAACGCCATCACAATGGCTCCGGCCGCAATTTCGAACATCAGCCCATGATGGCCGCCGCTGGCATTGAACAGGGCCGAATAAGCAAAGCCGGAAATGGCCTGGAAGGTGGCGAAGGACACAGTGGCGCGACTCCAGACCACCTGTTGCTGATGATGCCCAGGGACCAGTTCGTGAACCCGTGCCAGTGCCAGCGGCACGATGCCTGGGGGGAATGATCCGAGGATCAGCGCCAGCACGGCCAATGAGGCGAAGGCGCTGGATACCGACAGCGCAGCCACGGCAATCGCCTGCACCAGCAACACCATGCGGATACTGCGCTTGGCGCCCAACTGATCCGCAAGAAAACCATAGCTCACCGGCCCGACAATCGCGCCGAGGCCGTACATCACCCAGATCAGTGCGCCGACATGTTGCCCGGCGCCGAGGCCGCGAGCCACGTAATCCACCAGGAACACCATGGCCGGCACCAGCCCCGCCGCCATGAGTGCGTATTGGGCAAACAGCAGGTAGACACCCGGGTGGGTGCGGGTCGGCGCGCCATGGTGCGTCTCTGTCGTCATTGCCTGGTGTGCGACCGCCGGCCACCCAAACCAGCTGATGGCGGTCAGGATCAGTGCCAGCAAACCGAGGCCGAGCCAGGTTTGCTGCAGGCCCAGGCTCAGCAACGGCGGAACGATCGTTCCCGAACCGGCAATGCCCAGCCCTATGCCGAGAAAGATCGCGCCACTGGCCAGGCCTCTGCGCGAGGCGGGCACATGCGGCAACACCGTCGACGCCACCAGCACCATGATCGCGCCGCCGGCGACACCCGAGAGTAAACGCCAGCCGAAAAACCAGCTCACCGACAAGGGGAACGCACAGGCGAAGAACGACAGTGTGACCGCCAGCATCATCAGCCGCAGTGCGCTTTTGTTGGACGTGCGACGTGCCAGCGGCTGGCCGATCAGTGCACCGATCAGGTAGCCCACCAGGTTGGCGGCACCGAGGTACACCACGTCGCTGGCGGAAAACCAATGGGCCTGGATCAGCGAGGGAATCAACGGCGTATAGGCAAAACGTGCCAGGCCAATGCTGACCAGGCTGGCGCACAGGCCGGCAAGGATCGGTAGCCAGAATGCATTGCGTGGGGTGTTCGAGGGAGTGAGCATAAACGCTCTCCTGCAGATTTTTACTGGTGATCAGCTTAACCAACTTCTGTGATGCACTAATGCAGCGATTTCGCGTTATGGTGATGCGTAAATGCATCTGATGGAGAACCTGATGAATTGGGATGACGCACGGGTGTTTCTCGCGGTCTGCCGCGAATCAACACTGCGCGGTGCCGCGCGGGTATTGGGTGTCGATCAGGCCACGGTGGGGCGGCGCATCACTGCGCTGGAAAAATCATTGAACGCCACGTTGTTCCTGCGCACCAGCGATGGGTATGCGCTGACAGCCGTGGGCGAAGCGGCGATGCGCGCGGTTGAGAAAATGGAGCATTCGGCTCTGGAACTGCAGCGGCGCATCCAGGGCCTCGACGACCGGCTGACGGGCATTGTGAGGGTGACCACCACCGACTCCCTGGCCATCGACTTCCTGATCCCGGCCGTCGCCCGCCTGCATCAACGTCACCCCGACGTGCGGGTGCAACTGGACGCCTCGACACAAATCCTCAGCCTGGCCAAACGCGAAGCCGATATCGCCGTGCGCAATACCCGGCCGGACAACCCGGACCTCATAGCCCGGCGAATCGCCCGTTGGCCGGTGGGCCTGTTCGCCTCGCAAGCCTACGTGGATGCCCACGGTATTCCCGAGCCAGGATCGGCATTCGAAGGGCATGACCTGGTGGTTTACCAGCCGTATTTGCAAGGTGGCAAGGACATGACACTGGTCAACGAACCCGTAGTGCGCGGGCGGATTGCCGCGAGCCTGAGTTCCAGCCTGCTGGTGCGGCGTTCGATTGCCGCAGGCATCGGGATCGGGGAGATTCCCGTGTATGTGGGGGAGAAGGATGGGCTGGTCCGACTGTGGCCGGAGCGCACGCGGCCGTTGCCGTATGACGTGTGGCTGGTGACCCACGCGGACCTTCGGCATACCGCGAGGGTCCGTGCGGTGATTGATGAGATTGTCGAAGGTTTTTCCGGGAACCTGTAGGAGCATGCTCGCTCCTACAGGGGCTGGTGTAGGCCTGTTATGGCATTTCTGGCAGTTCTTGCGGGCGCAAGTCGAACACCAGCACCTCGGCATCCACCCCATTGCTCAAGGTCAGCAACTGTTCCTCGCGAACCCGCACACCGTCGCCTGCCTGCATCGGCACGCCGTTGAGTTCGACGCGACCGCGAGCCACATGCACGTAGGCGTAGCGATTGGCGGCCAGTTCCAGAGTCGCAGTTTCCTTGCCATCGATCAGGCCGGCATACACTCGCGCATCCTGGCGCACTTTCAGCGAGCCCTGGGCGCCATCGGGGGAGATAATCAATTGCAGGCGACCGCGTTTCTTCTGCGTGCTGAAGTGTTCTTGCTGATAGCGCGGTTTGGCTCCGCTGACGTCAGGGACGATCCAGATTTGCAGGAAGTGCACGGGCCGCGAGTCCGAGTGGTTGTACTCGCTGTGCGCCACGCCGCTGCCGGCACTCATCAACTGTACGTCGCCGGGACGGATCACCGAGCCAGTGCCCAAGGTATCCTTATGTTCCAGCGCACCCTCGAGCACGTAGGAGAAAATCTCCATGTCGCGGTGCGGATGCTGGCCGAAACCCTTGCCGGCTGCCACGCGGTCATCGTTGATCACCAGCAGGTCGGAAAAACCCTGTTCTTTCGGGTTGCGATAGCTGGCGAAGGAAAAGGTATGGAACGACTTCAGCCAACCGTGATTAGCCAGGCCACGATCCGATGCTTTGCGAAGGGTCAGCATGATGAAATCTCCTGTGGGGACGTCAATTCGTCCGAGTGAGGAGAAGGTTAATGTTTATCGATTGATGCAATAAGTAGCTGAAAATTGAAATACTGTCTCTTTCAGATTGACAATAATGCGCCTGAGGGCGCGGTACCCTGTGGGAGCGGGCTTGCTCGCGAATGCGGTGTTACATTCAACAATTTTGGTGACTGACAAACCGCATTCGTCGGAACGCTGCCCGGAGCAAGCCCGCTTCGACAAGTGCTTGTGCGCAGTACATATCCTTTTTTTCCAGTGATGTTGAACCCATGAAAACCGTAGCAATGGTGCTGTTTCCCGACTTTCTCCTGCTCGACATGGCCGGGCCCATGGAGGTGTTTTCCATTGCCAATCGTTATCTGAAACCCGATGACCACTATGTGCTGACGACCCTTGGCACCGAGCCCGGCGCCTTGAGGGCGTCCAATGGCGTGAAGGTGCAGGCAGACTTGCCTGTCGATCAGGCCTGTGATGGCTTCGATTTGCTGCTGGTGCCCGGTGGGCCTGGTGCCTACAACCAAAAATATCCGCCCTTGCTCGAGTGGCTCAAGCACAACGTCAGTCGATCGAAAACCTATGGTTCGATCTGTACCGGGGCGTTTGTGCTGGGACACGCCTGTTTGCTCGACGGCTATCGCGTGACCACCCACTGGCATTACACCGACCGGTTGATCAAGGCATTCCCCAAGGCGACGGTCGAGACCGACCAGATTTATGTCCAGGACCGCAACCTCATCACTTCCGGCGGCGTCACCGCCGGCATTGACCTGGCGCTGGCGGTGGTCGCCCAAGACCATGGCAAGAAGGTCGCCCAGGATGTGGCCAAGGTGTTGTTGGTGGTCATGAAGCGCCAGGGTGGCCAGGCGCAGTTCAGCCCGTTGATGGCGGCAGTGGCTCCGCACGAAACGGCGATTACCCGGGTGCAGAACCATGTGCTCGAACATCTGGACGAAACTTTCAGCATTGAGCGCATGGCCGGCCTCGCGAATATGAGCCCGCGGCATTTCGCCAGGGTCTTCGCCCGGGAAGTGAGCATGACACCCATGGAGTTTCTGCAAAGCGCACGTATCGACTGCGCCAGGAGCCTGCTGGAATCCGGTGACTTGCCGCTCAAGACGGTAGCGTTCAAAAGTGGATTCGGCAGCGTGCGGCACATGCGTTTCCTGTTCAGTGAAAAGCTTGGCCTGACCCCGACCCAGTATCGCGAGCAATTCAGCTAGCGCCCTTGTCCGTCGTGCGCACCCTAATGGCCGTGACGCTCCCCCCGTGGCTGTTGTACCGTCACCTGGGCCTGCCAAGATACCGCTGAGCTCATTGCAATGAAGGTACGCAGCGCCTGGATGGTTGCGCGTGCCGAGCAGTTTTCCAGCGGGTGACAGTGGATGAACAGCCTTACAAACGTAACCAGCGACACGGTGTTGCACTTCGGTCCCTACGCGTTCCACCTCCAGCAGCGACTGGTCCTGGAGGGTGATCAGCCGTTGCGCCTGGGCGGGCGCGCGTTGGATATCTTGCAGGTGCTGGTCGAGCGTGCAGGCTCGGTGGTCAGCAAAGACGAACTGATTGCCCGGGTCTGGCCAAGGTCGGTGGTCGAGGAAATCAACTTGCGCGTGCACATTGCGGCGCTGCGTCGGGTTTTTCGTGACGGACAGGACGGGCATTGCTACATCGCCACGATTCCTGAGCGTGGCTACAGCTTTGTCGCGCCGGTGCGACAGGCGCTGGAGGTGACTCCATTGCCCTGCGACGCCTTTGCGAGCCCGGCGCACAATTTGCCAGCACGGCTTACGCCCATTACTGGTCGCGACGCAGTTGTCGGCAGTCTGGTGCGCCAGTTGCCGGTGCGCCGTTGCATGACACTGGTCGGGCCCTGTGGCATCGGCAAGACCACCGTTGCGCTGCGTGTCGCTGAATTGCTGTTGCAGCACTATCGCGATGGCGTGTGGCGGGTGGATCTGGCGCTGATCGATGACCCGGCGCAACTGGTCGAGCATCTGACGCGCACCTTGCCGCTGGGCATCGGCGCGGACGTGGACGCACTGGGGCGCTGGCATGCATTGCTGGTCCTGGACAATTGCGAACACCTGCTGGAAGGCTGCCGGACGCTGGTCGAGACGTTGCTGACGTCGGCACCTCGGCTGTCGATCCTGGTCACCAGTCGTGAACCGCTGCGGGTCACCGACGAAGTGCTCCTGCCTTTACCGCCGCTGTTGGTACCCCCTGCGTCGGCATTGTGCAGTCTCGATGAGGTCATGAGCTATTCGGCGGTGCAGCTGTTCGTCAGCCGCGCCCGAGCTCGCCAGCAAGGATTTGCCCTGCGCGAGCAGGACCTCAAGGCTGTGCGCGAAATCTGTCGGCGACTCGATGGTTTGCCCTTGGCCATCGAGCTTGCCGCCGCGCAGATCGATGCGCTGGCGCTGGTGGGACTGCAGGCGCAACTGGATAACTGCTTTCAGATGCTGACCCAGGGGCGACGCACGGCAGTCCCGCGGCACCAGACCCTGAAAGCGGCCCTGGACTGGAGCTATGAGCGGCTGGCACCGATGGAGCAAACCGTGTTGCAGCGTCTGGCGGTGTTCAAGTCGGCGTTTACTGACGACGCAGCGCTGGAGGTGATCAGTTGCGCAATGCTGCCGCCGTCGAGTCTGGCCAGCATCATGGAGAGCCTGGCGCTCAAATCGTTGGTGTCGCTGGAGCAAGTCCGCGGTGTGACCCGTTATCGCTTGCTCAATACGACCCGCTGCTATGCCCTGGAAAAACTCGAACAGAGCGGGGCCTTGCGCACCTACGAAATGCGCTACGCCGGCTACGTCAGTCACAGCCGCCGACCATCAGCCAGGCACGTGGCCCTGCAACTCTGCGAGTAACCGTTGTACAGCGACCAGGTCGGGGGTGGCATGGCCTTCGGTAAACCGCTGGTAGACCGGCGACAGCAAGTCCCGGGCTTGTCGGTAGCGGCCCTGGCGTTGCCAAAGCCGCGCCAGCGAGGTGGCGCTACGCAGCTCCCAGGCCAGGGCACCCTGGGCTTTTGCTATGTTGAGCGCCTTGATCAACAGGGTCTCGGCGGTACAGTTTTTTACCGGGCAATCGGCCGCCAGCAGCGCATTGGCCCTGGCCCGCAGAATCTCCGCGGTGCTCCAGCCTGCCGCGCCGGTTTCGGCGCGTTGCAGCAAATCGTCATCGACCAGGCCGCTGTCGAGGGTGACCATGATTTCCTTGATCAAACCCGCACCCGGACGAGATGACGCCTGGGCGTCTGCACCGTCGATGACCTGCGCATAGTGTCGAGCCCAGGTATAGAACAGCAGGACCGAGTGCTTCTGCGCTTGTTCCAGCAGCAGGCGCAAGAGTTCGCGAGCGGTTTGGTTGTCGCCGTTGTAATGGGCGATCAGGCAGCCCGACAGGGCCAGGGTGTAGCAGATCGATGTGCCATGGTTGATCTGCAGCGCAACGTCCAGCGCCTGGCGGGCCGTACGCCAGGCTTGTTCGGGGTGGCCTTGAATCCAGAGGATGCGAGCCAGGATGGTCAGGGCGGCGACGCTCTGGTCGTATTGCACGCCAAACCCATGGGTGAAGCGATTGAGATGACCGCTGTGGGCCATGCGCTGGATCACCTCTTCGGCGTTCATCCGCGCCCGTAGCTGGTCGCCGGCAAAGTGCAGGGTCAGCACACGCAGGCGATGTGTGCTCAAGGACAGCGCGGCGTCATTGTGCAGCCCCAGTCGGTCGAATTGCTCGCTCTGTTCCAGGGCCATTTGATAGTGGCCGCAACTGAGGTTGACGGCCAGGTGCCCGGAAATGGCGCGCAACTGACCGGCCACATCGTTGCAGTGAATGGCCAGGGCCCGTGCACTGACGAAGGCTTCGACGGTTTGCGCAGTGCCGCCCTGGGCGTGGTAACAGGTGCTGCCCAAAGCCAGTTTCAGCAGCATTTTCAAGCGCGGACAGGGCTCGGGCGCTGCATCGAGCAGTGTCAGGGCCTTGCGCACATAACCGCCGTACTCGTTCAGTAGCGACAGTTCCTGCCACAGTGGCGTGGATGTCGCGGTCAGGCGGATCGCCAACGCATGCGGGCCTGGCGCAGACAGCCCCCAGTCGAGCGCCGCGCGCAGGTCTTCGAGGCTGCGGGCATACCGCTCGATCCACTGCCCGGTGGGAATATGCTCCCAGTCGTTTTGCCCCTGCTGCATCAGTACCAGGCATCTCTGGGCGTGGCGGTCGCGGGTGGCGGGCAATTCAGCGCTTTGTTCGAGTTTTTCCAGGGCATAATTGCGGGTGGTGTCGAGCAGGCGGTAGAAAACCGCTTCGTCACCGACGTCCACGTTCAACAGCGACTTGGCCACCAATTGCGTGATCGAGCCAAACACTTCGCTCGGTTCAATGTGTTCACCCACGATCACCGCCGCCGCCGATTCAAGGGTAAAGCCACCGCGGAAGATGCCCAGTCGACGCAGGCAGGTTTGTTCGCAGGCAGTGAGCAGGTTGAAGCTCCAGTCCAGCGTCGTGCGCAGGGTCTGGTGCCGGCCCAGGGTCGTCGGGTTGCTGTGGGTCAGTCGGCCAAAGCTTTGCTGCAACTGCGTCAGCAAACCCTGCAGGCCAAGGTTCGCGACCTGCGCGGCCGCCAGTTCCAGGGCCAGCGGAATGCCGTCCAGGCGCCGGCAGATATCGATCACCAGCGGCAATTGGGCGTCGGTCAGCTCAAAGCTGTCGTGGTTGGCCATGGCCCGCTCGACAAACAGCTGCAGTGCGGAAAAACCCAGCGCCTGGGTATGGTCCAGCACGGCAATGGGCGGAGGGCAGTCCAGTGATTCCAGGCGCTGCACGTATTCACCTTCGGCTCGCAGGCTCTCGCGGCTGGTGGCCAGGATATGCACCTGCGGCGCGCCACGCAGCAGGCTTTCACACAGCAATGCCACGCTGTCGATCAAGTGTTCGCAGTTGTCGATGACCAGCAACATATGCCGTTCGCGCAGGAACGTGGCGAGGCTGTTCATCGGTTCGCTGTCGTGCAGGGACAGTTCCAGCACTGTCGCCAGGTGACCACAGACCATCGCTGGATCGTTGATCGGTGCCAGGTCCAGCAGGCGGATGCCGTCTCGGTAACGGCCGATCAGTTGCTCGGCAACGCGCAGGGCGACGGTGGTCTTGCCGATACCGCCGGGGCCTACGAGGGTGATGAAACGCTGGCGTGGCAGCTGCGCCACCAGGTTGTCGACCAGCACCTGACGACCGATCAGACGGGTGCTGCGCAAGGGCAGGTTGTGGCCACTCAATTTCCCGGCGTCGCTGTGTAGGCCTTGCCCGCTGTGCTCCAGCGCGCACGGCGCAACAAAACTGTAGCCACGCTGGGCCACGGTGACAATGTAGCGCTGGCCGGCCTGACCGTCGCCAAGGGCTTTGCGCAAGGCTGCCATGTGCACTCGCAAGTTGATCTCTTCCACCACGCTGTCGGGCCAGACTTGCGCCATCAGGTCCTGCTTGCTGACAACCTTCCCGGCGTGTTCCAGAAGGATCAACAGGATGTCCATGGCACGTCGGCCCAGGCGCAGGGGCCGTTCGGATTCCATCGCCAGACGTCGTCCGGGGTAGATCCTGTAGGGGCCGAAATGCACAGCCTGTTCGGGGGCGAGGGTCAACGGTTTACTCCTGTATGCATGCGTCTGGGACGCGCTTTTCGAGCATATTCCTCAGGTTTTTGCCGCCTTGCAATGCACTGCGCGAGTGACCGTTGCTCAAACGCATTGAATGTCGTGTATCAGGTAATGGCGGGCGGTCCCGTGAACATTGGTCGAAGATGCATTAAACCCGGGTCGCCGGGGCTTTTGGCGTGCCTGGGAAAATTAACAACGTTTAACTCGTCGTGCGTCCGGTCTACGCCAAGACTGCGAACCCTAAATGGATTCTACATGTCTGGAGGACGCCGGAGATGAGCAACGTGGTGGTGGTCTATCACAGCGGTTACGGGCACACCCGGGTCATGGCCGAAGCCGTGGCCCAAGGTGTGCAACGGCACGTGGGTAGCTCCTGCCGACTCATTGCCGTCGAAGACGTGGACGAACACTGGGCGTGTTTGCACCACGCCGACGCGATCATTTTCGGTGCCCCGACCTACATGGGCAGCGCTTCGGCAGCCTTCAAGGCCTTCATGGAGGCTACGGCGGCGTTTTACCTGGCGCAACCCTGGCGCGACAAGCTGGCTGCCGGCTTCACCAATTCCGGCTGCCTGTGCGGCGACAAGCTCAACACCCTGCTGCAGATGGCGGTTTTCGCGGCCCAGCATTCGATGATCTGGGTCGGCCTCGACCTGCTGCCCGCACGCTCCGCCACGGGCGAGTTCGACGGCCAGATGAACCGGCTGGGCAGTTCGTTGGGCGCCATGGCCCAGTCGAATGTCGAACAGTCCCCCGACCTCGCACCGCCCGCCGAGGACCGCAGCACCGCGGCACACCTGGGCGAGCGCGTGGCGCGGCTGGCCGAGCGAATGCGCCGCACATCCGATTGATTGACCTCAACCCCACGTAAGGAACACGCCCCATGAGTACGTTCACCACCCGCGACGGCACCGAGATCTATTTCAAGGATTGGGGGAGCGGTCAGCCGATCGTCTTCAGCCACGGTTGGCCGCTCAATGCCGACAGCTGGGAATCGCAGATGTTGTTCCTGGCCACCCAGGGCTACCGCGTCATTGCCCACGACCGCCGTGGACATGGCCGTTCCAGCCAGCCATGGTTCGGCAACGACATGGACACCTACGCCGATGACCTGGCGCAATTGATCGAACACCTGGACTTGCACAACGTCGTGCTGTTCGGTTTCTCCACCGGTGGCGGTGAAGTGGCGCGCTACATCGGTCGTCACGGCACCGAGCGGGTGGCCAAGGCCGGGCTGATTTCCTCGGTGCCACCGCTGATGCTCAAGACCGATGCCAATCCCGGCGGCCTGCCGATCGAAGTGTTCGACGGCATTCGCCAGGCTTCGCTGGTGAATCGCTCGCAGCTGTACAAGGACCTTGCCAGCGGCCCGTTCTTCGGCTTTAACCAGCCAGGCGCCACCCCGTCCCAGGGCATGATCGACTGGTTCTGGATGCAGGGCATGGCCGCCGGCCACAAGAACGCCTACGACTGCATCAAGGCATTCTCAGAAACCGATTTCACCGAAGACCTGAAGAAATTCGACGTGCCGACGCTGGTGGTGCACGGCGACGCCGATCAGGTGGTGCCGATCGAGGCCGCGGGTATCGCGTCGGCAGGATTGGTGAAAAATTCGCGGCTGTTGGTCTACCCTGGCGCGCCCCATGGCCTGACAGACACCCACAAGGATCAGCTCAACGCCGATCTGCTGGCATTCCTCAAGGGTTGATGTATGCCGGCGATGGCGTCCGTGAAGTCGCCATCGCCGGCTCCAGCAGGTTTGTTTGTGCGGGTGAGGCGGGAAGGGCGCGTACTGTGCGGCAACGCCAGGCAAACGGATTGATGCCTTCACTGCGGGTGAACATGTGGCAGAAATGCGCCTGGTCGCAGAAGCCGCATTCGAGGCTGATTTGCGTCAGGCTCAGGTCAGTGTGCTGGATCAGCAGCTTGGCCCGGGCGATGCGTTGTTGGCGGATCCATTCCTGGGGTGAGCAACCGGTGCTGCACTTGAACGCCCGGGAAAAATGACTGCGCGACAGCGAACAGGCCTGGGCCAGTTCGGTCACTTGCAGGGTTTCTCCGAGGCGCTCGAGGATCAGCCGTTTGACCAACCGCTCGCGCTGCGGACTGAGGCCGCTGGTGCTTTTGCCTTGTGTTTGTGCGACTGCCGCGCGGGCGGCGCTTTGCTGCAACTGAGCCATGGCGAATGTCCGTGTCGGTAGGCTTCATTCTTGAACTCCAGGGCTCTGGGTTGCGAGTTAAACGTTGTTAATTCCTCGTCCATGACGGGCACTCTTGCGTAAAGTCAGACACAATCGCTGCCTCGCGCCTGGCTCAACACAAAAAGGAACCGTGCCTATGAACCGTAACGATCTGCGCCGTGTCGACATGAACCTTCTGGTGATTTTCGAAGCCTTGATGTTCGAGAAGAACCTGACCCGCGTCGCGGAAAAACTGTTCATGGGCCAGCCTGCCGTGAGCGCGGCCCTGGGACGGTTGCGCGATCTGTTCGATGACCCTTTGCTGTTGCGCAACGGTAGAAGCATGGAGCCGACGGCGCGGGCATTGGCGATTCTCAAGGAGTTGCAACCGGCGATGGATACCATTTCCGGCGCGGTAAGTCGCGCCAAGGAATTCGATCCTGCGACCAGTTGCGATGTGTTTCGCATTGGCCTGTCGGACGATGCCGAGTTCGGGTTGTTCCCGCCACTGCTGAGCAAGCTGCAGGAAGAAGCACCGGGCATTGTCGTGGTGGTACGCCGGGCCAATTACCTGCTGATGCCGGCCTTGCTGGCGTCGGGGGAAATTTCCGTGGGCGTCAGCTACACCACCGAGTTGCCGGCCAATGCCAAGCGCAAGAAACTGCGCGATATTCCCTGCAAAGTGCTGCGCGGTGACAAGCGACCGGGAACGCTGACCCTGGATGAGTATTGTGCGCGTCCCCATGCGATGGTCTCGTTTTCCGGGGACCTGAGCGGCAATATCGATCTGGATCTGGCGAAGGTTGGTCGTACCCGTCGAGTGGTGCTGGGGGTTCCGCAGTTCAGTGGTTTGCGCGCGTTGCTCGCCGGGACCGAGATGATTGCCACGGTGCCCGATTATGCAGCTTGTGCGTTGGTTGAGGGGTGTGGCTTGCGCGCTGAAGATCCGCCGTTCGAGATTGCGGCGGCGCAGTTGTCGATGGCGTGGAGTGGGGTGCATGACAATGATCCGGCGGAGCGTTGGTTGCGGTCGCGCATCAGTCAGTTCATGTCTGAGCCTTTGGCTGTTCTGGCTTGACCTTGGCGGCCTGGTAGCCGACCAGGTTGCTGGTTGTTTGAGTACATATCCGTTGCTGCGGTAACGGCCGCTTAGGGTTTCGCCCTTACG